>CAZTBG010000027.1:0-28654 GCA_964611805.1 uncultured Dehalococcoidales bacterium
TGTTGAGAGAGCTGCCGCTGGGCTGGGTACCGGGTTGACCTCTCCCTTCGCCACTCTTTCCTTTGTTGCTTTACCCGTCATCCCCGAGCTGAGGTTAACTGACCTCGGACTGGTGGATGTCAATGAGTTCCGTCTGATTAAGTAGTTGTAGTCCGGATGTGAATACAAAGGGGCAAAGGGTGCTTGAACACCCTCTGCCCCGATTCTTATAAACTGCTAGTTGATTTATTCTTTCGGTGGCTGTGGCGGTGCCGGGTTGACCAGTCCGGCCATCAGAGTCGTTGGCAGAATACTGTCGAGTTCATCCAGGGTCCAGCGGCCGTCCTTAATGATAGTCTTTATCGGTGCTGGTTGCTGGTACAGTGAATAGTTCCCGCCGGCGGCACCAAAGCCTTGCCCGTTGATATTGGCGGCAGCGTCGCTCGCCAGCCAGACAACTAATGGAGCTACATCATCCGGGTCTCCTGGCCCGGCCCGGCGTGGCTGCTGGCTGCCTCCGGTCAGACCTCTTTGCGCTCTGATTTGTCGAGCGGCCAGTACTTCGTCGGATAGTGTCATCCGGGTACCGGCGCCAGGGGCGATATAGTTGCAGCGAACGCCATACCTGCCCAGGTCGCGGGCGATGACACGGGTGAAACCGGCGATGCCCGCCTTAGCGGCGCCATAGTTTGCCTGGCCGGAGTTCCCTATCAGGCCAGAGGTAGAACTCATACTGATGATGCACCCGCTCCGCTGCTGGCGGAAAATTACAGCGGCTGGCTTGGTGCAATTGAAGACCCCGTAGAGATGGACCTTGATAACCGCATCCCATTCTTCCGGGGCCATGTTGAAAACCATCCTATCCCGCAGGATACCGGCATTGTTGACTAGGACATCGAGTTTGCCGAAGCTGTCAATAGCGGTTTGAATGATTTTTTCGCCACCCTCGACAGTAGCTACCGACTCGTAGTTGGCTACAGCCTGTCCGCCTTTAGCCTTGATTTCGGCAACCACTTCGTCGGCTGGCGTCTGGGCGCCTCCACTGCCATCGACCGCGCCACCGAGGTCATTGACGACTACCTTGGCGCCTTCCTCAGCCATGAGGATGGCTATTCCCCGGCCAATACCGCGACCCGCACCGGTGACCACCACCACCTTGTCTTTCACTCTGTCACCCATCTTTTTCCTCCTAATACGGTTACTGACGTCTGCAATGGGGTTGCGTGATAATATCTTATTCCTGTTGTCTATTGCTTTGGTGGCTCGGGAGGCGACGGGTTCACCAGGCCGGCTGCCAGTGTCCTCGGCATAAGGTCGAATAGCTCGTCAATGGTGAATCCACCTTGTTTGGTCTCCGTCTTTTCCGGTACGGGTTCGGAGTACAGGCAAATCCTGCCTGTCTGTATTCCAAAGGTGCGGCCATTGACATTGGCAGCAGCGTCTGAGGCCAGCCAGACAATCAGGGGCCCGATATCCTCAGGCCTTTGAGACGC
Organism: uncultured Dehalococcoidales bacterium; assembly: GCA_964611805.1. Classification (GTDB taxonomy): domain Bacteria; phylum Chloroflexota; class Dehalococcoidia; order Dehalococcoidales; family Fen-1064; genus W589. The sequence continues at coordinate 1,473 of CAZTBG010000027.1, forward strand.
CATCATTTTTTCAAATTCGGCTCCCCGGCCAGCCCTCTCGGCTGCCTGCCTCATGTCATCACTGACGGTCATGCGGGTACCGGCGGTTGGACGGATGGCATTACAGGTCACGCCGTACCTGCCCATTTCCAGGGCCAGGGTTCGTGTGAAGCCGACAATGCCCTCTTTGGCGGCGGCGTAGTTTGACTGTCCGCGGTTGCCCAGCCCCGACGTCGATGAGGTATTGATGATGCGACCACTGCGTTGCTGTCGGAAAAGGACACAGGCTGGTCTGGAAACGTTAAAGTGGCCGTAGAGATGGACCTTGATAACCGCGTCCCACTCCTCCGGGGCCATATTGAAGACCATCCTGTCCCGCAGGATACCGGCATTGTTGACGAGGATGTCGAGCTTGCCGAAGGCATCGATTGCCGTCTTGACGATGTTCTCGCCGCCTTCCACGGTAGCTACTGAATCGTAGTTGGGGACCGCTTCTCCCCCGGCCGCCTTGATTTCCTCCACGACCTTGTTGGCGGCTGCGTCGGAGCTGCCGCTACCATCGACAGCGCCGCCGAGGTCGTTAACGACAATCTTGGCGCCTTCCGATGCCAGTGCCAGTGCCTCTCCCCGTCCAATACCGCCACCGGCGCCGGTGACGATAGCCACCTTTCCCTTCAATCTGTCACCCATGCTTGAACCTCCTGTTTTATTTATTGATTGGCTTAATTCCCGAATTACCTATTACGTATTAGAATACTACCTAGTTGTAACACTTCTCTCTTAGATTGGTTAAGATGTCAATAGCTTCCTTTCGAGACTTCGCAAAGTGGGTCGTGCAAAACGCTATCCAGGGTGATGGGTTATGGATTCTGCAAAGCGTGATAACAGGAATGCCGACTTCGTACTTCGCAACATACATCTCCACAATTGTCCCGGCAGAGAGCATCCAGAGATTGCTATACAACGCCTGGCACCTGCGTATCTCCTCCAAATCTACATCGCAGGGTGAGTTTCCGCTTTCAGCATATCTAACAATATCAGGGGGTACGACTCCGAGGATATTGCATTTGGCTAACTCTTTAACCATCAACCTTCGCCAGCTTTGAGCTTTAGTGAGGTCGGCATGTTGAATCGGCCCGGCCAAATACACGCTATATCTAGATAAGACCATGCCAGCACTGAATCCCCCCAACAGTATTTCGGCAATACCTCATAGTGGCAAACGCAATTCTATACCTTTTGTTGTTTGGCTGTCAAACTTAAAGGCTGCTGATGTTTTTGTTGTTATTTACTTGACTCCCAAAAACAACTCGGTAGTCCCAGGCTCAATCTTACTGTGCTCGAAGGGGATAGATTGGGCGTGCAGACCTGCCTCAGTGATAAGGCGGAGCCAGTCATTGCGCCTAAAAAGGCCCATGTGATGCCTGTCATGCTCGCAGCGAATGCCGGTATCATCTCGCAGCAGGTAGGCGAAGTCGGTGATATAGGTATTGTCCGCTGGGTCCGGGTCCCAGGTCCACTCGAGGTAGCGCAGGCTCCTGTCGGCACTGTCATGGCCACCATGACGTGTTAGTGGATGGAAGGTCTCGCGAATATAGTCGGGGCAAAACAGGCAAACACCGCCCGGTTTGCAGTGCGTGGCGGCAGTTTCGACAGCACTTCTCAGGTCATTCTCGGTGGTCATGTAGGCAATAGCATCATGTATGAAGACGGCATCAAATAGCCGATTGAGCCTGACGTTACGCATATCGCCTTGGATGTGTTCGCACTCCGGGTTGAGGGAACGACTTACCGCCAGCATCCCGTTGGAGATATCTACCAGGGTTAGAGTGAAGTGCGCTTTGAGATGGGAGGCGTTGTTACCACCGCCGCTACCGAGTTCCAGAACGGTCTTCGGAGATATACTGCTGGCGGAGACGATGGTCTTTTGGTAGATGGCGGCCTCTTCGGCATAGTCCTCAGGGGCTGAGAGTAGGGGCCACCATGAGGCAAGGTCATCGTAAAGGCGGGGGGTGTTTTTCGGTTCGGTCATACTGTTTCCCTCCTAGTTTATCTGGGTAAAGACAGCATGTGGGTGAGCGCTTTTAATATGGAATGCCGAGTCAAATACTTGAGCTACTTTGTTATCAATATTTAGAACCTTTCTTCAGTCCTCTTTGAATCTGGGCACCGACTTTGTCCACTGACTTGCCTACAAAACTCAAACACTTAGATGCCTTCTCAGGCGTCAACCTTCGCTGCTGCTTCTGTCTGTGTTTGAACTCTTTGGTTTCATATGACACCCTCGTTGGCGTCTCCCCGAAATCTACATGAACATCTCCTTTAATAGCATGTTGGTGCTTGGAAACGTTGGCGTATTCTTTGATAGTGGCATAGAGGGAATGTTCCTGAATGCTCCTAAGAATGGGCATCACTTTGGCTGGAATCAACTCAGGGTGGCACTTGGCTAGCTTGTTGAAACTGATTTCGTTCGGATCGTCATGGATGAAGCACGCGTTTATCAGTTGTCCCAAAATATCCCACATAGAGTTTAATGTCATCATCAGCGCATCTATTTCGAAGGCAATCTCAAAGTCGTAGCGAACCAACATCTCCAACGACAGTCTTTGTGGGTCTATCTTTCCCATCTTCTCTTCCAAGCGGTCTCTGTGGTATTTGGCAGCCGCGAACTTGAGCGCAAGGCTTTCTGTGTAGAACAAAGGTCGCTCAAGCCCTTGGTATTCGCAGAAGGTCTTGAACTCTTGTAGTTTCCAGGCACCCATGATTACTTATTCCCTTCTGCCTGCTCCTGCCCTGTCTCCCTCTGTATCAACCGCTCCCCATACTCCAGCAGGGTTTTGGTTCGCCCTGGCGATACCTTCTTCTGTTCCAGGTAGGCCTTCAGGGCCTCAATCGGGGTTATCTCCTCGGCGGTCCGGTTACCTATCCTGAGGCGGACTTCACGTTTGATGTCCCTGGCGACGGTGAAGTAGTGGGCTTCTCTGAGGGCATTGCGGATTTCGGCATCGCTGAGCTGTCCCTCGACCTCTGCCGGTAATGTTAGCTGGAGCCGGACAATAGCGTCGGCGACCCTGTCGGCCTGCCCGGCGATTGCCCTGACCACGGTGGCGGTGGGGTCGGTATCGTTGGTGTCAAGGGTGACACTGATGGTGAGGAAGCGCCGTCCTGCTACCGGCTGGAACTGGTAGGAGACCTGCCTTTTGCCCTCCGCCCCATCGGGTTGAACGTCTACCACATAGAAACCTTTGTCATCGGCCTCCTCCCCGAAGTCGAGGCGCTCTAGGCTGCCGGCGTATATGGTTGGTGGGTTTTCGGAAAGGACCTGGTGCTTGTGAATGTGGCCGAGGGCGACATAATCGAAGGCGGGGTTGGCCACGTTACTTAGCAGCAGGGCGTGCTCCTGTCCAAGCGTCATCGACTTTTCTGAGCCGGCGGTCGCTCCGGCTACCCAAACATGAGCGGCCAGTATTGCCGGTAAAGCGGGGTCAAGCCTGGCAGCGAAGTCGGTGATGATGCCGGTCAAAATCTGCTGGAGCTTCTCATTTATCCCCTCGAAGTTTAGTTCCCTGGTCTCTTCCCGGCTAAGCAGGGAGCTGCGCCTCAGCCAGGGCAGGGCGGCCACCTGTATCTCGCCGCTGGCAGTCGGGAGCCGGTAGATGTCGGGTCGGCTGGCCACATAGACGTTCTGGACGGCCAGGGTATCAAAGATTTCCGTTGATGTTGCCCGTCCGATAGCGTTGGGCAGGTCGTGATTTCCGATTAGGAGGAACACGGGGATGCCGGCGGTGGCAAGGCGGTTAATTCGCCGGGCAAATTCCCGCTGCTGGGTCTGGCTGGGTTCTCGACTCTTGTAGGCATCGCCGCAGAAGAGGACGAGGTCAACCTTATTATCGAGGGCGTAGTCCACCAGTTGGTCGAAGGCGGAGAGGAAGTCGCTGAGGCGTGAAGATAAGCCGGTAGTCGGGTCGGGGCGCCCGTAGGTCTCAACGCCGAGGTGAAGGTCAGCAAAGTGGATGATTTTCAACTTACACTTCCCTGTAGTGTATCCTGAATTTCCACTTGATAGTCGTTTTCTGATGCTCCTGGATGTAGTCTATTGCCTTTCTACCAAATATGAAACCGTAAATCTGAACTATTTTATCAACCGTTCGATAATCCTGTATAGAGTAATAGTCCTGGTGGCTGAATCCCATCTGTATCAGTGTCTCATCAGCCAGTCCCTCGACATCGAGCTCAGTCCTCCGTCCTTTACCGAGAAGAACCGGTGCCAGGTTCCCGCCATACCATCTTGGAGCAACATTAACCGCTATGATATACCCACGCCTTTTTGTAATCCTTTCGGCTTCGCTGACAAATTTGGTGATATTTGCGCGGCTTGAAAAATTTCCTCCTGTAACGGCAATCGCTGCATCGACTGAGTTATCATCCAGAGGTATGTTCTCCGCCCGGCCTTTCTTGAATATTACATTTTCCAGTTTTCTATCTCTGGCATTTTCAACAGCCAGCTTTCTCATCGCGTCTTCAGGTTCAATGCCAATCACGAGTCTGGCGTACCTGGCGATTTCGAAGGTTGATTTTCCAGAGCCTGACCCGATATCCACAATTGTCTTGTTTCCGAAACTAAATAGTTTTTTGGCAACTTCTATCCAGCTCTTACTGTAGGGAACGCTGGCAAACTCGTCATAGACCTCAGGATAGTCACGGTAAAGAATGTCCCAGCGGTTCTCGATCGTTTCCGGCTGTCCGTTATCTTTCACTGTCGTGTCACCACCCCATTACCCATTAAGAGGAGCAGAGCCCCTCTTAAACTCCCAGCTATTCTATCAGAGCCAGAACCTCCTGCAATAACGAAATTACTGGCTCCTCCCACTCTTCCCTGTTAATCAAATGTGGCTGAGTGCTATCCTCACCAGCCAGACGAATAAGCACAGGGTGCATGCCAACCTGAGCAGCGCCGCTTAGTTCTTGACTATCGCCGTCCCCGATATAGAGACAGTCTGCAGGTTTGACCGCCAAGCGTTCCAGAGCTAAATGATAAATACGCGGGTCTGGTTTCTTTAGTCCTGCAGAGGAAGAAAACAGTGCTACATCAAATAGCGGGGCGCAAGGCGAATTTCCCCAAACGATTGGAGTTTCAGAAGTGCAATTGCTAATTAGCCCTATCTTAAGCCCTTTTGACTTCAAGCTTGATAACGCTTCCACGACATCTTGCCGCGGAATCATGATACTGGCGATGAAATCGTATCTGATTTTAGTAGCAAGCTCTATCTTTTCGTTATCTATACTTATCCCCAATGTGTTACAGATGAGTTCAATGTTATCTTCGATAGTCGGGATAATCCCCAGGCTGCGGTCATGTGCGGTTTCAGACCACAAGCGCCAGAAATCACTAAATGGCGTGGTGAGAATTGATGCTACCTGCCCGAGCACATTCAGATAGCCTTCATAGGGGTAGTTATCTACAAGCGTCCCGAACAGGTCAAAGATTATAGCAGCGTATTTCATTAGACGCTTCTTTTAATCACTCCGGTTGGCCTCCCCCTTTTGTAAAGGGGGAGTGAGGGGGATTTTGAGTACATAAATCCCTCTGGTCTCCCTTTGTTAAAGGGAGAAGGTTTTATTCCCTCTCCACCTTCCACACCTCCCCACCCGGTGGCAGGACGAACAGGTCCTCACCGGCCAGCTTGGCCTGAAGGGTGTTCTTCAGTCCAGAAACGGGTACACGTATCTGGTTCATGGTGTCGCGCTCGCGGATGGTGACGCGGTTGTCCTCCAGCGAGGCGAAGTCCACCGTCACGCAGAATGGGGTACCGACCTCGTCCTGCCGGCGGTACCGCCGTCCGATAGACTGGGTGTCGTCGTAGCTCGCCATAAACTGCGGGCGCAGGTCGGCGTATACCTCTCTGGCAAAGGCTGCCAGGTTTTCCTTCCGGCTCAGCGGTAGCACTGCCACCTTTATCGGTGCCAGGTCGGGGTGAAGCTGGAGAAGCACGCGGATTTCGTCCTTGTCTGGCTCTTCAGTATAGGCATCACAGAGAAATGTAAGGGCGGCCCGGTCCACTCCGGCGGCCGGCTCGACGACATAAGGCAGATAGTGTTCCTTGGTATCATCGTCATAGTACTCTAAATTTTTCCCGCTGTGCTCCTGGTGCTGCCGCAGGTCATAGTCACCACGGTTGGCAATGCCCTCAAGCTCGGACCAGCCCATTGGGAACAGGTACTCGATGTCCGAGCACATGCTGGCGTAGTGTGCCAGTTCGTCTTTTCGGTGCGGCCGCAGGCGTAGGTTATCACGCCGGATGCCCAGCTTACAATACCAGTTAAGCCGCTCCTCGCCCCAGTAGTCGAACCATTCCTTATCCGTGCCCGGCTTGACGAAGAACTCGATTTCCATTATCTCGAATTCCCGGCTGCGGAAGATGAAGTTACCGGTAGTTATCTCGTTGCGAAAGGCCTTGCCTATCTGGGCGATACCAAAGGGCAAACGTTTCCGGGTGGTGTTGACCACATTCTGGAAGTTGACGAACATCCCCTGAGCTGTCTCGGGGCGTAAGTAGACCACGGCGGCATCTTCCTCGACCGGCCCCATGAAGGTCTTGAACATCATATTGAACTGACGTGGCTCCGTCAGTTCCCCGCCGCAGGAGGGACAACGGTCACCCTCCAGCTGGTCGGCGCGCCAGCGCAGGTGACACTGCTTGCACTCCACCAGTGGGTCAGAGAAGCTTGAGACATGGCCACTCGCCTCCCAGACGTGCGGGTGCATCAGGATACTGGCGTCTATCCCAACGACGTCATCGCGCTCCTGTACGTTGGCACGCCACCAGGCCTCCTTGATATTGCGCTTCAACTCCACGCCCAGGGGACCGTAGTCCCAGCAGCTATTCAGACCGCCGTAAATATCACTGCTTTGAAAGATAAAGCCACGCCTTTGGCAGAGGGAAACGAGCTTTTCCATGTCTACAGTTGGTGCTGGTTCAGTCAATCGTGCTACTCCTCAAGGTTGTTATGGGAAAATGCTACTGGTTACTCCGGACCTGCCGGATAGTTCGGATAAAGAAAATGCCAAGGATAACAGCACCCAGTGCCATTATTATGAGGGCAATCACCCACAGGGGCAGAATCCGGAACTCGTATGAATTGTAGCTGAAAATGTCCAGCATTGCAAAGAAAAGGATGGCCTGTGGCAGGGCAATCATGTTGCCCATGGTAAGCGCTATGGTATTCAGGTTTATCCCGAAGCCCTCCATCTGCTTGAAAGTGGTGCTCAGTTTGGTGATTCCCCAGGCGACTGCCAGGGACAGCAGAGTAAGGAGTAGCTGCGGCAAAAGTGCCCACAGGACAATAGAACCTCGTGTCATGGTCTTGTCTGGAGAGCTATCAGACCCGACGCGATAGACGACCTCTTCAGGCAATAATCGGTAAAAATAAGCTACCAGGGCAATAGTTAGGACAAGAACAGCCAGTGGCAGTATAGCGTAGCGCCAGCGGAATACCAGATTAGGTACTTCGGTTGCTGGTGGCGACGTCCTATCGCCGGCAGTCTCCGGACTGCTTCGGAGGAGAACAAGCAGCACAGCTCCGAGACCCAGGCTGAATATGAACACTATACCTATGATTATAATGACAAGAAGTGTACTCATCGATATACAATCGTGCGGACGCCTAGAGGTTACCAGCTTTGAGGCATGATGTCAAAGACTGGAGCGAGAGCTGGTAATTTTTGCTGGAATTATTTTTGACCTAGGGTTTATTAAAGTGCTAGAATGTTTGGAATTAGGGCAGTTTCACTTGCGAGGAGGGTCATAGCGAAATGGTTCTAGCAACTGAGACCTATTATACTCGGCGTCCAGAGATACCGGCTTTTATCCATACCGAAAAGTGCTGGCCAGAGGTGGACAAGTATTCACCCTGCGAGGCTGTTTGCCCGCTGCATCAGGATGTTCCCAACTACGTTATGGCTATCGCCCAGGGCGATGCCGATAAGGCGCTAGCTATCATCAGAGAGACCAATCCCTTACCTTCCATCTGTGGACGTGTCTGCCACCATCCCTGTGAGGCAGAATGCAACCGAAGAGTGGTGGACAGTCCAATAGCGATTCAGGCATTGAAGAGGTTTGCTGCTGACTGGGGTAGTAGCAGGAAGCCGAGACCGGCCAAAAGAAAGAAAGCAGAAAGGGTGGCTGTAATCGGTGGGGGGCCGGCCGGCCTTACCGCCGCTCATGACCTCGTGAAAATGGGGTATGGGGTCGCTGTCTTTGATGCTGCCCCAATGCCCGGTGGAATACTTACCTCGGCAATACCTGATTTCATATTATCGACCGAGGCCGTCCAGGCCGATATTGACTATATCGAGGCCCTGGGTGTTAAGATTCACAGCGGCGTTCGTATTGGCCGTGACATTGGTCTCGATACCCTTGGCCGCCAGGGCTTCGGGGCGATGCTGATTGCCATCGGTGCTCAAAATAGTGCCATGCTTAATATCCGTGGTTCGAAACTTTCCGGCATCATCCCGGCTCTACAATTCCTCGGAGAAGTCAAGAGACGGGAGTTGGTGAAACTTGATGGTAAAGTATGGGTGATTGGTGGTGGTGCCGTGGCGATGGACTGTGCCCGAGCGGCTCTCAGGCTCGGTGCCCGTGAGGTTCATGCTGCATGCCTGGAGTGTCGGGCTGATATGCCAGCCTATGACTGGGAGATTGAAGAAGCGGAGAGAGAAGGTGTCAATATCCACCCATCGCTGGCCCCACAGCGGTTCACTTCCAAAGGCGGCTCTCGGGTTAGTGGCATTGACTTTAAGCGCGTTGCCTCAACCTCTCTGGACAGTGAAGGCAGGATAAGCTGGACACTGGTAGAAGGTCCGGGAAGTGACTTATCAGTAGAATGTGATACTGTCATTGTCGCTATCGGACAGGCTACGGACATGGCGGGCTTCTCCGGCGGTCCGGTTAACATCAGCCGTGGAGGTGCTGTTGTGGTCAATGAAGCAACGGGTGAGACCAGCGCCCCGGGCATATTTGCCGCTGGTGATGTGACTACTATCCGTGGGACTGTGTCCGAGGCAATGGCTGCCGGGCGGCGTGCTGCCCGCTCGATTGACCAGTACCTCAACGGAAGACCCATCGTAGCTGCCAGGGATGACCGCGAGATTATTACTATTAAGCCGGAGCAGGTGCCTGCTTACCTGACCCGGCATGACCAGTGGGAAGTACCGAAACTAACGGCCAAACAGGCGATAACAACATTTAAGGAGGTGAATCTGGGATATACGTTCTGGCAGGCAGTGGAGGAGGCACGACGTTGTTTGAATTGCCGGATGTGCGCCAACTGCGTGTTTGAGCGTGGACAATTATGTTTTGAGACAGCCGGAAGATTACTATAGGTTGTAGGAGGTAGAAATGTGCTGGATGTGTGATGAGTTCGGAGACCCGGAGCATGGGAATGGTCTCTGGTATCTGAACCCGAAAAACTACGCAAGAAACATGTACAAACTGCGGGCCCCAGGGGAGGGCTTCAAAGGGGCTGAGGCGGGCCTGGAGACAGGTGCGCGTAGTGGCCCGTCACAGTTGGACTTGTTGAACGCCATCGAGAACAATGACCGGGCTGAGTATGATAGGCTTGTTGCCATAATGTCAGCCAGGGGTCAGGGCAGCCAGATTGTCCCTCTGGAGGATGCCGACAAGGTGCTTGAGCTCTGCTCCCCGATAGGTCTGATTGCCTGTATCTGCCGCAAGGGAATACGGGCAATCGATGAGAGGAACGAGCACGAGTACACCTGCATGGGTATGGGCGTCGGCATGCTCAAATGGGAGCGCTGGCCGGAGCGGTACAAGGGCGGTGTCGCCTTTGTCAATATTGATGAAGCCAAGGAGTGGAACCATGAGATGGACCGGCGTGGCTTTGTCCATATCCTGATGCTCTTTGGCGCGCCCTACATTGGCGGTTTCTGCCAGTGTGACTATCCCGATTGCGGTGCCATCCGTAACGCCGTTGATTTTGGTCTTGGTTCACTAAAAGGCCATTACGTGGCCATGGTTGACTATGACAAGTGTAACGGTTGTGGCATCTGTGCCCAGCGGTGTCAGTGGGGCGCTCTCAAGTTTGAGGTTACCACGGAGAAGGCCAACGTCGACATCTTCAAGTGCTATGGCTGTGGCCTCTGCCAGACCGGCTGTCCGCGCGGTGCAATTAAACTGGAACCGCGAGTTAACGTACCGGCAGTCGCGGAGGTGTGGACATGACCTACGGATTGCAGATGGGGAGGAAATTCCCTAAGATAACGATTGACCTTGAGAAATGCACGGTTCCGTTTCTCTGTAAGCGGTGTTTGCAGGCCTGTCCCATGGGGGTGTTCCATGTGACCCGCGTCATGTCCAAGGAGGAGCGGCTGAGGGAAATGGATCCCAGGGTTGATGGTAACTATGTGCTCTTCGCCACACGTCGCGATAAGTGTACCGGGTGCAATATATGCATTGATGTCTGCCCCGTTGACGCCATCACTATCGAGATACCCAAGCAGGAACGGGCCAGGCCTAAAGTTCAGGGCGAGCAGTGGGGCCAGTAGGAGATAATTATGGCAAAGGCGAAAACTAAGGACTATTTCAAAGAGCTTAAAAAAACACCGTATCCCGTGTTTATTGCTCCCAAGCCGTACTCCTTTGACCTGAATGAGGATATGATAGCTATGCTTCGGGCTGAGTTCGGGGCTGAGTTGGTCGCTGATAAACTGGCCGCGGCTATCAAGGGCAAGAGCAAGGGCGATGTTGAGAAAGCAGCCAGGGCATTCTTCACCGACCATGGTAAAGCCTGGATGCAGAAGACAATACAGCTTGGTGAAGAATACTCGGACAGGACAATCGAGGTTATCTTGGAGAGTGTTGACCGGCAGGGCAACCAGTTCCTGCTCTGGCCTCACGTGCCGCAGAGGTTTGTCGAGATTGCCTATCTCGGCACTCAGAACTTCCTGAAGGTACCTATTATCCTGAACAATCTGGAAGTCCTTGCCTACCGGATACCGCAGTGTGCCCTGTATGCCGCCATTGGTGAGAAATGCGGTAAGAACGTGGCCAACATGATGACCTGCTCGGACTACTGCATGACGGCACTGGACACATTGCGTAAACACGTGGAGATGGAGATGCTCAACGAGCAGGTGGCGTCCACAGCTAAGGATGGCTACTGCGAGTTTTACATGAGGAAGCTATAGCCTCCACACCTCCAGGGAAGTCCTGTGAAGCTGGATAAGAAGGTTGCTGTAGTCACCGGTGCCGGCAGAGGTATCGGCAAGGCAATTTCTAACAGGTTTGCCGAGGAAGGCGCCAGGGTCATTGTCAGTGATATTGACCTTTCCTATGCTGAGAATGTCGTCGGCAAGCTCAAGAAGGCGGGGCGGGAAGCGCTGGCCTTCAAAGCCGATGTCTCAAGCTGGTATGAAGTGGCCCAGATGTTCAAGGCGGCGGAGAAGCGGTACGGTGGGGTTGACATTCTGGTAAATAACGCCGGTATCAGGCGTGATGCTCCTTTACATAAGATGTCCGAAGATGACTGGGATTCTGCCATTGCCACCCAGGTAAGGGGAAGCTTTAACTGTGCCCGGGCGGCACAGAAGCATATGGTGAGGCAGAACTATGGTAAGATAGTCAACATTTCCTCTTCGGTCCCCGCCAGCCTGGGTGAGCGGGGACAGACTGCCTACGCTTCTGCCAGCGCTGCCGTGCAGGGGTTCACCAAGGCCCTGGCGCTGGAGTTGGGCTGCTACGGGATTAACGTCAACTGTATCTGCCCCGACTACATTGACACGGAAATGACCCGAAACACCGCCCGCAAAGAGGGAATGTATCTCGATGATTACCGCCGATTTGCCACGGCGCGTATACCTCTGAGGCGGATGGGTACTCCCGAAGATATCGCCAGTGTTGCCCTGTTCCTCGTCTCGGACGAGTCCAGCTTTATTTCGGGGCAGGTCATCAATGTCAGGGGTGGCCCCTGAGCCGAAGTGGGTAGGGGGAGTAACCATGCACTTTATGCCCGATACAGAAGACGAAGACTCGGCTGCGGAAAAATTCTGGCCGGAGGGCTATAAGCAGGTCATCCGGGAGGATGTGCACCGGACCGTTGCGACTCAGCTTGGCAGGAAGAGGCGGTTCCGCCGTGTCTACCGGCAGGGCTACAGCGAGCTGTTCTCCAGCTATGAAGAGTTCCTTGATAAGGTAGCCGATATGGTGGCGATTGGTGCTGAGAATGGAGCTGATGACGCCTTCGATGAGGTTGTTGATTCATTGATGGAGGAAGAGGCGCTGCCCGAGCTGCGCCGGTACACCGGTTATTTCTGGCCGAACGCCCTGCCTCGCGACGTCAGGGAAGAGCTGCACCGCGTGATTGTCGACGAGTACAGTCAGGACGACGTCTACCGCTTTTCCTACAGTGTGGGCTACAAGAATGATTTCACTACTTTTGACGATTACATAAACCGGGTAGCCGAACTGGTGGAAAACGGAGCGATGAACGGGGCTAACGACACTCTGGAAGGAATTTATCGTTCCTTCATGGAGTTGAACCGTTTGATGCCGGTACGGCGGTATCCCCGGCGGCTGAAAATGTGGTGAAGAGTGCGATTCTAGCGAGGAAGTATGAACAAGATAGCGATTTGTGGTAAGGGTGGTAGCGGCAAGAGCGTCGTTGTCAGGCTGCTGGCCGGGGGGCTGCGCGAGCGGGGGCGGCGTGTACTGGTGGTCGATGCTGATGAGTCCAACACCGGGCTTCACCGTATGCTGGGCTTCGACCACCCACCGGAGCCGCTGATAGGTCTCCTCGGGGGTAAGCAGAAGCTGGAGGAGCAGCTCGAAGCGGCCGTAAGGGCAGGCACTCCCGAAATGAGTGTCGAGCTTATCCATCAGGAGATGCAGCTGGCTGATATCCCGCCGGAGTACATGTTCGAGACCGATAACGGCATCCGCCTGATAAATATCGGCAAGATACTGATGGCACTCGAGGGCTGTGCCTGTCCCATGGGTATCGTCAGTCGTTCCTTTCTGAAGAAGCTGCGCCTGGAGCCAGACGAGGTCGCTGTCATTGATCTTGAGGCCGGAGTCGAACACTTCGGTCGCGGGGTCGAGACCAGTATCGACTGTGTCCTCGTTGTCGTTGAACCTTCTATCGACTCGCTTGAGGTCGCCGAAAAGATAAACGAGCTGTCTGCCCAGATAAACATCGCTGATGTCTGGGCTATTCTCAACAAGATTACCTCGGACGATATTGTCGAGCGGTTGCGTGACTACCTCGACAAGCGGGACATGACCGTCATCGGGGTTATTCATCAGAACCAGGAGATTTTCGAGTCCTGCCTCGAAGGGCGCCCTATCGAGGGTAATGCCGCTGCTGAGGACATCGATAAAATACTGGACTTCCTTTTTCCGTAAGGGTTACCCTTGCTTCTAGCGCGCACAAGCAGTATACAATCTGACGTTGTTTGTGTTATATTCAGCCTGTTATGGAAGTATTGTTAAAAGCCGACCTGCCACTGCCGTTATTCATTCGGGGTAAGGTACGGGATACCTATGAGCTGGGTGACCACCTGCTGATTGTTGCCACCGACCGCATATCTGTCTTCGATGTTGTCCTCCCCAACGGTATCCCGGACAAAGGGCTGGTGCTCAATCAGCTCTCCGCCTTCTGGTTCAACGAGACCCGTGGATTCATTCCAAACCACGTGATAGAGGTCGTCGAAGATGTTGGCTGCCTCGATGCTTATCTGCCGGAGCATGACTGTTTTCCGTACCCTGCCTATCTGGCAGGCCGGTCGATGGTTGTCCGCAAGGTGGAGCGTATTCCGATTGAGTGTGTCGTACGCGGCTATCTGGCTGGCACGGGCTGGGCGCAGTACCAGAAGAGTGGCTCGGTCTGTGGAGTCCCGCTGCCGGGTGGCCTGCGGGAGAGCGAGGAGTTGCCCGAGCCGATTTTTACCCCGACCACCAAGGCCGAGGCCGGACATGACATGCCGATGAGTATGGATGATGTCAGGGGACAGCTGGGCGAGGCTCTAGCTGAGAAATTAAAGGACAGCTGCATTTCTATCTACAGCTTTGCCCGGGAGCGGGCCCGCGACCGGGGTATCATTATTGCCGATACCAAGATGGAGTTTGGCCTGGACAACGGCGAGCTTATCCTGATTGATGAGCTGCTGACCCCGGACTCCAGCCGTTTCTGGCCTGCCGACCAGTACCAGGTGGGGCGGTCCCAACCCAGCTATGATAAGCAGCCGGTACGTGACTGGGCGGAGGCGACGGGGTGGGACAAGAGCCCACCGGCGCCCACACTCACCCAGGAGGTCATTGACAGTACTACACAACGGTACCGTGAGGCCTACGAACGGCTGACCGGCCGGAAGCTGGAAGACTATTGAGCACGAATGAGCAGGTACTGAACGAGGCAAGGGCACTATTCGATGCCGCCGGTATCGTACCAATCAACGGCGATAGTATCCTCATTGTTGGGCTGGAAACCTCACCTGAACGCGACCTGGATGAATTCATTAGGGACGAAAATAGGGCTTTTATTATCCGTGGCTTTGAGACTCATCTCCAGCCATTGCTGGACTCCTTGACGTGTTACATCCGTGAGTTGGGGCTATCTGTTCAAGTAATAGGCCATTGCGGTTATCCACAAGGCAATGAACTGAATCTGAAGCGTCTGGCCGTGGCTGCCGGACTGGGGAGCTGGGGCAAGAATGCTATGTTGCTTCATCCGCGTTTCGGTCCGCGACTCCGCTTGGCCGTGCTGAAAATAACTGGCGTTACCCTTGATGGGACTGGTCCGGGACCGGACATATCCGAGCAAAACCCATCCTGCCGGGAATGCACTGCCTGCATCGATGTCTGCCCGGTGGGTGTGCTGGAGCCCTACTACCTGGGGGACACCCGGGCATGTCGTGCCAGTAGTGCCTGGTCGCTTGACCCTGGGAAGATTGAATGCTGCGACCTCTGCTGGAAAGTCTGTCCGGCGGGTCTTTCCCTAAGCAGATAGAAATCCGCCGTCCACCGGAATCAATGCCCCGTGCACGTAGCTGGACAGGTCACTGGCCAGGAACAGGGCGACACGGGCCACTTCGTCGGGCTGGCCGCCTCTCCCTATCGGTAGTCTCAATTTATACTCTACGCCTGTCCTGAGGAGCCGCACATTGCCTTGGGTAATCTCCCTGGCCACCGCCTTCGTCCCCGGGGTTACTATCCCGCCCGGTATCAGCGCGTTTACCCTGAACCCGTAGCTGCCGTACTCTTTAGCCAGTGACCTTGTCAGGGCAATCACACCTGTCTTGCTGATACTGTAGGCGGACAGGTGCTTTTCAAAGGGCAGGATGGCTTCGATGGAGCCAACGTTGATAATGACCCCACCTTTGCGCAGTCTCCTCTTTATCAGGTGCTGGCACATCCACAGGGCGGAATTCAGGTTGACGTTCATCACCTTTTCCAGAAAGGCTTCATCTACCTCCAGGAAGCTCTTGAAGGGGAATATCCCGGCATTGTTTACCAGAATGTCCGGCTCTTTCCCGGCAAGCTCCTCCCAGAGAGCGTCGATATTCTCTTTGGTTGAGAGGTCGGTGCGGTAGGTCTCAACTTCCTGAGTGAGGTGTGATAGCTGGCTCCGGACTGCGCCCAACCCTCTGGCGTCCATATCCACCAGTTGCAGGTCGGCACCGGCCTCGGCAAAGCGGTGGGCAATTGCCCGGCCGATACCGACGGCAGCACCCGTAATCAGGGCTCTTTTGCCCTTTAGTGAGATAAGGTCAGGAATAGTCTGGCTGGCATTCTTCGTCATCTTCTGCCACCTCCCAGCGTATTAATGCCATGTATCCTATTGCTCTAGGCGGTCCTTGGTGCTGGGGACCTCACCACCCAGGCGCTCGTCAACCCGCGTGGCCATATCAAGTGCCCTTCCCAGTGCCTTGAACAGTGCCTCCGCCTTGTGGTGGTCGTTGGTGCCGTAGGCAAGCCGGGCGTGCAGGTTAAGCCTGGCTTCAGTGGCGAAGGACTCAAGGAAGTGCCGGATAAGGTCGGTGGGGAACCCGAGCATATCGTTTTCACTGAAAGGCAGTTCGAGCACAGTGTAGCTGCGACCACTGATGTCGACCGCCACCGTTGCCATGGCGTCGTCCATCGGGACGGAGGCATCGGCCATGCGGGTAATACCCCGTTTTTCCCCGAGAGCCTGCCCCAGGGCCTTGCCCAAGCAGATAGCGACGTCCTCGGCAACATGGTGAATATCATCTCCCGAAGCTGTAATCGTCAGGTCGAATCGACCATGCCGGGCTACCTGTGACAGGAGATGGTCGAGCATATAGATGCCGGTGTCAATTTCGTGTTTGCCGGTACCGTCGACACCAAGCTGCAGCCTGACATTTGTCTCACTGGTCTCCCGTTCGACAACCGAGGTCCTGCCTGCTTCCGGGGAGAGAAGCCGGAGCATGCCTCTAAGAAAGGCTCCGCCCGCCTCTTTTTTCCCTGTACGCGTTTGCTGGTAGAGTACCCTGCTGCAGCCGAGCAGGTCGGCCATCTGCTGGTCGGTATATCCGTGTCTTTTTTGTATCTCTATTGCTTCTTCAACCGGCTTCATTATCATATTCCTGTTCTGTATTGTAGCTCTTTCCAGTACAGCCAGAATGTCTGCCGAAAGAGATGTTAACTATAGTAACACAGTGACCAGGACTTGTCAATAGCATGAGTACATGAGTGCTAACAGCAGTTACATCAGATGGAGACTAGATAGTAAAGTATTTGTATTATATATTAATTATAGTAACAGTGTATTGTAAAGTGAGTTACAATACTTTAGAATAATGCCTCCGTCTATCTGAATAGAGTATATATTGTGGTTGGACGCATCATCTGAATCAGGGCTCTATTTCGCGGAGTGTTTTCATGAGAGCATCGGTATCTTCCGGTCTGCCGACACTGATGCGGATGTAGTTCTCCAGCAGCGGCTCGTCGAAATAGCGGACCAGGATGCCTCTGTTCTGTAGTTGCTGGTATAGCTCGCTGGCTTTACCCTTGAGCACCTGACAGAGGATGAAGTTGGCTGCTGAGGGGACAGGCCTGAGCCATTCAACTCTGCCCAGTTCTTCAAAGAGACGGTCACGCTCGACGATTATGGCCTTTACCCGCTCCTGCAGATATGCAGTATCCTTCAGCGATTCCTCCACGGCCACGAGGGCGGCAACATTCACGCAGTAGGCTGTTTTAATCCGGAGCATATAATCGGCGATGGGGGACGGGAAGAGGCCGTAGCCCACCCGTAGGCCGGCCAGTCCTGCCCACTTGCTGAAAGTCCTGAGTACTATCAGGTTATCACGTTGACTGACCAGCGGTGCTACCGTTTCCCCACTGAATTCATAGTAGGCCTCGTCAATCAGTACCGGCAGGCCGGTGTCCAGCAAGTCCAGGATGTCCTCACGAGGTATTGGCGTGCCCGTGGGATTGTTCGGATTAGCAACAAGGATAATCTTTGTCCTTGGGCTGATAGCGGCCTTGACTGCTCCTATATCGACGGCAAAGTTTTTGTCCCGGCGGACCTCGACCTCCCTGCCGCCACACAGCGCGGTGCTGAAGCGGAAAACGATAAAGGTAGGGACACAGTTTATCACCTCGTCTCCCGGGCTTATGAAAAGGCGCAACACAAGGTCGATTAAACGGTTGCTGCCACTTTCGGCGACAATGTGGTCGGCGCTGACTCCGGTATACCCTGCCAGCATCTCTCTGAGTCTGGTCTGTCTGTCATCAGGGTAGATGCTGAACCCCTGATATTTCGCCAGGGCGTGGCTTACCCTGGGAGAGCAGCCGTAGGGGTTCTCGTTGGCGTCCAGCTTGATAATATTCTCGACCGGCACCTCAACTTTGCCCTCCAGTGTCTCCGGCGATGTCGCTGCAGAGTAACCGCTGAAGTTGGTCAGCTCCGGTCTGATAAATTTTTCTATTCCCTTCTTGTCAGTCATTCCCTTTCTCCAAGCGTCTCTCTACTGCTCGTGCGTGTGCCTCAAATCCCTCGGCTCTGGCGATGGTGGCCGCCGCCTGCCCCAATTCCTCAAGGTTAAGCTGGTTCACGGTGACCACGTTGATAAACTTGATGAAGTCGGTGGCATTGAGCGGCGAGCTGAAGCGGGCTGTTCCTTCGGTGGGTAGCACGTGACTTGGCCCAGCCACGTAATCACCAATGGCCACGGTCGCCCTCTCACCGACGACAATGCAGCCTGCGTTTGTCAGCCGGTCGACGCAGGACTTCGCATCTGCCACCATCAGGAGCACGTGTTCTGGAGCGTAGAGGTTGGCCAGTTCGATTGCCTCGTCAATGCTGTCGACCACGGCTATCAGTCCGTTATTCTCCAGCGCTTCGAGGGCTATCTCCCGGCGGGGAAGCTTCTCTATTTGCTGCCCGACCTCGTGGTTGACCTTTCCGGCAAGGCGTTTGGAGGTGGTCACCAGGATGGCGGACGATAGCGCATCATGTTCTGCCTGGGCGAGGAGGTCGGCGGCGCAATACGCGGGATTGGCGGTGTTATCGGCGATAACTAAAACCTCACTTGGTCCGTAGAGCCCGTCAATGCCAACCACGCCGTAAAGCAGCTTCTTCGCCAGCGTCACATAGATATTACCCGGACCACAAATCTTGTCAACGCTCGGAATAGACTCGGTGCCCAGGGCCAGGGCGGCAATTGCCTGCGCCCCGCCGACTGAGAAGATACGGTCAACCCCGGCAATATCAGCCGCCACCAGTATCACCGGTGATATTTCTCCAGGAGGTGTTGCCATAATGACTTCTTTGACCCCGGCTACCTTCGCCGGAATAGCCGTCATCAGCAGGGATGATGGGTAGGGGGCCGTCCCGTGCGGTACGTAGATACCGACCCGTTTCAGCGGGCGTACCAGCCAGCTCATCCCTTCCGTGTCTCCGCTCCAGAGGCTCTCTCTCTGCCTGGTGTGGAACGAGCGTATCCTCTTGGCGGCCAGCTTGAGCGCCTCCAGCAGGTCAGGGGCGATTTTATCATAGGCACTGGCTATCTGCTCTTTGTCCACCTCCCAGGTTTTTGGTGCTACGCCGTCATACTTCCGGGTGTATTCAAGGACGGCGGCATCGCCGCGCTGAGCGACGTCATTGATGATATCCCGGACGGATTGCTCGCGCTCGTCGCCACCAATCAGCTCCCTGGGAGCCTGACGGGACAACGCTGATTTCGCTGCCTCAAATCCCTTGACGATTTTCAAATTGATTTCTCCATACTAGGAGCTAGCTTATCCACATCTGGCCTGTTGTCCCAATGATATGCCATTGGCCATTCTCTCGTTCAAGCATGTACGTCGTGCCGCCACCACCCAAGGAGGCGAAATATAAACTGGCTGTGACCTGCACTGACCCATCTTCCTGAAGCTCGATGCTGCCCAGGGTGAATATTGCACCACCACCCTCAACTCCGCTTGTTGCTTCATCAATCGGTACCTCATCCCGATGTTGTACCCAGATGAACTGGGCAGGCAAGTCACTCAGTGCGGTTACTACCGCCGTCTTTACCGATTCCTTGATATCAATATATTCGTCTCCCACCGTGGGAGAATAGGTGTCTCCCACCAGGTAGACTATCGGGAAATTGGGTGGGTTATCACCAAAGGTGTGGTCCACGGTATATAGCTGGCGGGCCACGGCTGCGTAGATAGCGGACTGGTCATCATCGGAAGTAACTGAAGTGGTACAGGCTGCCAGAACAGCTAGAGTCATGACCATCGTCAGACCCACTATCCACATCACTCTCCTGCCCATCTTCATCCCCCCTCCACCGCCGCTCGCAGTTTTTCTACGATTAATTTTATTCTTTCCTGCTTGACCGGGCTGGCTCCCTCACCCTTACTGCCGATAAGGCAGCCGGTCGATTCAAACAAGGTATCGATGATTTTCAGGTTGTGCCGGGCAATCGTCCGTCCTGTCTCCGTATTCTCTATTAGAAGGTCGGCATCCTCGGGCAGGAAGGCCTCGGTGGCTCCCCAGGTGGGCACGACCTTGTACATCCCGAGGTGGTTGTCGCGGGCATACTTATCAGCGATATTGACGTACTCTGAGGCCACCCGGAAGGGTGTAGTCTGCGTAGCAACCAGTTGCCTCAGGCCGTAGATATCATCGGCGGGTACCTCCCGACTGACGACCGCCACCATCTTCACTCTGCCGGACTTCAGGTCGAGGAGTTCAGTGACCGGGCTCGAAGGGAACATGGTGAGGTGGTCGCTAAGCCAGTCGCGACCCGTAATTGCCAGGTCGAAGTTTCCGTTGGCCACCTGTAGCGGCATATCCTGAGGTCTGATTACCTTAATGACCGTGCCTTTCAGGTCTGTAACTGGCCGGCGGTTGCCGTTTTCTGATGGGTAGTCCTCCACCCGGATACTTGCCTTACCGAGTAGCTTCACCGTGTGTGCCTGCTGGTGTCCGTCAGGCAGGGCAATACGGACAGTATCTTTGTCGGTCTGCCACGGTTGGTAGCCTTTTTCGGTGCGTGTCGTGGTGGCTATCGTTTTCTGACTTCCTGCGGTGACCGGTAATTGTCTGTCAATCGACTCCACTATCTGGCTGAGGTCCTTCTGCTCCCAGCTGTTTTTATTGGCGATAAGGAAGGCGCTGTGGTTAAGCAGGACTCTTAGTGGTACCAGACCACAGGCAAGCATCTCCTGCTCTGTCGGGTATGAGACTAGTGCCAGGGCGGCGCTCTCCGGCGGATAGGCTTCGGCGGCTCCCCAGAGGGGAAAAACGCTGAAACGCCGCAGCCTCAGACGCAGGGCAAGGTATTCCGCCAGGTTCGGGTACTCGCTGGCAATGCGGATTAACCCTGTCTCCTCCCTCAACTCCTCAATGGTGGGTGCTGACTGGTAGTTGCTGGCGGCGAGACAGACAACGCCTTCACCGTATCCCAGGTTTCTTAGCTTCAACAGGGCCGAACTTGGGAACTTGATGGAAAGCTCCTCAACCCAGTCCAGCCCGCAAATGCCTAGGTCGTAGTTGCCAATAGCTACCTGGACCGGGATGTCACGCTCGTTGAATGCTTTGGCCTGGAGGTCAGGGAAGCGGCGGGACCTGAGACGATAGTTGCGCATGCTCTGATTGTAGCCTTCCAGGCCCCACTCCGCCCTCCGGAGCAGGGCAGAGGTTGCTTCAAGGAGTCGTCCTTTGGGCAGGGCTATCTTAACTGCCACCATTTCCTCCCAGCAATGCCAGTACCTCTCTGGCGGTCCGTGCCTGAGACTCCTTTTTGGTAGTGGTGTCAGTGACAACGAACTGTGGTGCCTCATTCTGGACATCAAGTATCCACCGCATGTCGGCGGGTGGTTGAGCTCCCAGGTCCATCTCGGCTGTATACCCGGCGTCACGCAGGCGAGCGGCGATATGGAAGCCTTCTCGCACTGTTTCTGGTGTACTGTCCCCGGCTCTGATGAGTACTCTTTCTGGAAGCTGCCCGTTGAGGGTTTCCGGCTTTATCATAGCCATCAGTGGGTCGAGGTAGAGGGCAAAACCGGATGCCGGGACTTCCCGTCCGCCCATCAGGGGAATCAGGGCATCGTATCGGCCGCCTCCGGCCACCCTTTCTCTTCCGGCAAAGAGCTGGAAGATTATGCCGGTGTAGTATTCAAAGCCCCTCCCCGAAGCAATGTCAATCTGGTAGCTGTAGTCCAGGGCTTCCATGAGGTCGACAATGTCGATGAAGTTGTCAAGGGCAGGCTCGAATTCGGGCAGGTCACGGTGGAATAATGCTTTCAGGTTACGGAGGAAACCGGCGGACTGCCCTTTGGGGTCGAGCAGGGGTGCCAGGGTCTCACCGGCTTCCGGTGTTTTCGCCTTCAGTCTGTTGAATACGGCTTCATCTCCATCCAGAATCTGGTCGAATACGCTGGTCTGTTCCTGTGGGGTTAGCCCGAACTCAGCCAGTAGCGCTCTTATCAGTCCGGCGTGAGACAGCCGTAGCTCTACCTTCCTAATGCCTAATTTCTTCAGGGTGTCGAGGGCGAGGGTTATCAGTTCCACGTCGGCTATGGTTGAGCCGGCTCCGATAAGCTCGGCGCCGCACTGCCACCTCTCCCTGGTCTCTTTACCGGTCTCCTCGAAGATGAAGATATTGGTTACGTAGAAGAGCTTGGTCAGTCCTCCGTCCTTCCCCGTATCAATATAAGACCTGGCCACAGGGATGGTTGCATCCGGCCTGAGCACCACCCTCTCCCCGCTCCAGCCGTCCCAGTCGAGGAAGGAGTATACCTTGCCCAGAGTGCCGGGTGTCAGTGTACCGGTGGAGGTGAACAGGTGCAGGTACTCAAGGGTGGGCGTCCTGATTTCCTGGTAGCCCCCCTTGAGGCAGCAGTCTCTGAAGACCCCCTCGATGAGACGGAACCTGGTCATCTCATTGGGTGAAAGGTCTCTGGTCCCCTTGCATCTCTGGACTCGCATGTCGTTTCCTTCGTGGCGCAGGTTTATGGTTAGTAATCATTCAATTCTACACTACTTTAGCTCACCACTCAACGCCTCGTGTTGAAACGCCAGTATGGCCGTGTTATCATCAGGGTAGGTTTGGTAGGTTGGGGTGATGTTTAGGGCGTTACGCATACTTTTGCTGCTCGGATTACTCATCACAGCGTTTACGGCTCTTGGTGTTCGGGCGGCCTCGCCGACAATTGTTGTCCTCACCGTCGATGGGGTGATTAATCCTGTCCTGGCCGACTACATCGCGCGCGGTATTGAAGAGGCGGAAGACATGAATGCCACCGCCTGTGTCATCCAGATGGACACGCCCGGTGGCCTCGATACCGCCATGCGGGACATCGTGCAGGCAATCGTTGAGTCTCGTGTTCCGGTGGTGGTCTATGTCTCACCGGCCGGGGCCCGGGCAGCTTCAGCAGGGGTGTTCATCACGATGGCGGCTCATATTGCTGCCATGGCACCTAATACTAACATCGGGGCGGCCAGCCCGGTTTCCATCAGTTCCGAGGGAGAGGTCGAGATGTCAGAGACGATGCAGGAGAAGGTAGTTAACGATGCTGCCGCCTACATCAGGAGCATCGCTGAAGCTCACGGGCGTAACATGGAGTGGGCGGAGCAGGCGGTCAGGGAGGCCGTCTCCGCTACCGAACGGGAAGCACTGGAGCTTAACGTTATTGACATCGTTTCCCCGGACCTTAATGCCCTCCTCTCTGACCTTAACGGCTGGCAAGTGACTCTGCTTGGCGGGGCGGTGGTCACCCTCGAGACTGAAGATGTTAGCATCCAGCGTATCGACATGAGCTGGATGGAGGACTTTCTTTTCGCTATTACCGACCCCAACATTGCCTATGTGCTGCTGAGCCTGGCGACCCTGGGGCTGTTTGTTGAAATATCCAATCCCGGCCTCGTTTTCCCTGGAGTAGCCGGTGGTATCTGCCTGGTACTGGCATTCTACTCGCTGGGTAATCTGCCGGTGAACATTGCCGGAATTATACTGGTGGTAGGGGCGTTTGGTCTGTTCATCGCCGAGGTATTCACCGCGACCTTTGGCCTGTTTACTGCCGGAGGTATCACCGCGCTCGTGCTCGGCTCGCTGATTCTGTTCAAGGGTGGTCCTCTGTTCCAGGTAAATCCGTGGCTTGTCGGTACCATTGCTTTTATTATTGCGGCGGTAATCGCCTTTGTAATTACCCGGGTAGTCGCTTCACACCGTCGTCAGCCTACTACCGGCTGGGAAGAGCTGATTGGTAAGACTGCCGTGGTGAAGGCGGCCCTGGCACCGGAAGGCATGATCCTGTATAAAGGAGAGCGCTGGACGGCAGTGTCCGAGGAAGGTCGCATCGAACTTAATGAGAAGGTGGTTATCGACCGGGTTGACAGTTTGAAGCTATATGTTCGCCGGCAGGAAAAGGAGGCAGGTAATTGAGCCCGCTGGTCATTGTCGGCATAATCTCTCTTATACTGCTGGTGCTCGTCGTGGGGTATTACATTGGAGATATTATTAACAGGTTTGGTACATTTTTTCGTCGGTCGGTTACCGGCAGCGAAGGTCTGGTCGGTAAGACCGCTGTTGTTAAGACACCACTATCTCCTCGGGGTACGGTCTTTCTGGAAGGTGAGAACTGGACGGCTGTGTCGGAGGAAGGCCAGGTCGAGCCCGGGGAGGAGGTGGTCGTCATCAAGGTCGATAATCTGGTACTATCTGTAGTCAAGAAATAGTTAAGGAGGTAATTATATGGAAGCTTGGATTATATGGGCTGTTATAGGTGTGCTCTTGCTGATTCTTATTCCAGCCACGGTCAAGATTCTCCCCGAGTACGAGCGGGGCGTCATTCTGCGTCTGGGGCGCCTGCTCGGGACTAAGGGCCCCGGTTTCTTCCTAATCATCCCCTTCGTTGACAACATGCGTAAGGCTGACCTCCGTGTCATCACCATGGACGTGCCGCCGCAGGAGGTCATCACCAAGGACAACGTTACTGTCCGCGTCAACGCCGTGGTCTTCTTCCGTGTGGTTGACGCCGAGTCCGCCCTCCTCAAGGTTATGGACTACGTCCGGGCTACTTCTCAGATTGCGCAGACGACACTGAGGAACGTCCTCGGTCAGGCCGAGCTTGACGAGCTGCTAACGCAGAGGGAGAAGCTAAACCAGAGCCTGCAGCAGATAATCGACGAGCATACCGACCCCTGGGGCATCAAGGTCAGCGCCATGGAGATTAAGGACGTCGAGCTTGCCGAGCAGATGAAGCGGATGATGGCTGCCCAGGCCGAGGCGGAACGTGAACGCCGTGCCAAGATTATCCACGCTGACGGTGAGTTTCAGGCATCCGAGCGGCTGGCCGAGGCCGGTGCCGTGATTGCCCGCGAACCGGTTACATTGCAGCTCCGCTATCTGCAGACGCTCACTGAAATCGCTGTCGAGAAAAATAGCACCGTGATATTCCCTCTGCCGATGGACCTCATCAAGGTGTTCATGGATAGGGGCGAGAGTAAAAAGTCAGACTAGCGAGTCTCGACGTAGCTGTTACTAAACATGGAGTAGCCTGCTAGACCGGTGGGCTACTCCGTACTTCTTATTCGCTCAGAGTAACGTCCCCGGCGAGGACTCTGGTCAGGCTGCCGTCCTCGAGACGCAGCCAGAGGCTGCCGTCCCGGTCTACTGATTCTGCAATTCCCGTGAGCGCGGTCTCGCCGGTTGCCGATATAGCTCGCACCTCTTTACCGAGCGTAACCAGCTTCCGCTGCCATTGCTCATAAACAGCGTCTCCGGCAGTCGAGGCTAAATAGAAGAACTCTATCTCGCTCAAGAGGCATCGTACTAGGCTGAGGCGGGACACTTCTTTACCCAGCTCGTGAGATAGGCTGGTGGCTGTAGCGTTGATTTCTGGGAAGTCGACCACGTTTAGATTGACGTTCATACCGATGCCCACGATGGCGTAGTTCACTCTGTCCATCCGTACGTCGCTCTCTATCAAAATCCCGCATACCTTTTTCCCGCTAATGAGGACATCGTTGGGCCACTTGATTTCAGTCCTGAGGCTGGTGACGACCTCAATGATACGCGCCGCTGCTAAGGAGGCGACCATCATTAACGAGTGTAAGTGTTCCCTGTGAGGGTAAAGTACCACCGACAGGGCGATGTTGCCCCGTGGTGTCAGCCAGACGCGATGCAGCCGTCCCCGGGCGGCGGTCTGTTCATCGGCGATGACGGCCGTTCCTTCCGGGGCACCTTTAAGGGCCTCCTGCCTGGCCACCTCCATCGTTGTTGCCAGACTGGGGAAGTAGAGTGTCCTCTGCCCTACGAAGCGGGTCTCCAGGCCGCTGGTGATGTTTTCTGCAGACAGGTCATTTTCTGTCATCAGGTATTGATAATAGGCTGGCATTGTTTTCGTGTCAAATGGTCGTTTATTATTTGACGCTCGGAGGACAGGGCTGCTAACATAGCTAAAACGTCAATCGGCGGGCAGAAAGGAAGAAAATGCAGCTATATGTCGGCGGACTGCCTCTCGATGCCGGAGAGGACGAGCTTGCTCAACTTTTTTCAGGATTCGATACCGTGGAATCGGTCGAAATTGCCAGGGATTTCCAGTCCGGCAGGTCAAAAGGATTTGGCATAGTAAGAATGACTGATGATGCGGAAGCGGAGAAAGCCATTGCGCAGCTAAATAGCACCTTGCTGGGTGGCCAGAAGGTTATGGTTACCAGGGTGCCGGATACGTTGCCTGGTGAATTCGCGGTTAGACAATGGTTGACAGAAAACGCGCGGGAAATCCTGATTAAGGTGGGTATCAGGGAGAAACAGACGGTACTGGACTATGGCTGCGGCCCCGGTACCTTTACGCTCGCTGCTGCCGGAATTGTTGGTGAGGGCGGCAAGGTATACGCCCTTGATGTCCGCCCGCATGCCCTCGAGCGTATCAGGGAAAAGGCAAGTGGTGAGAAAATCGAGAATATCGAAACAATACTCCTGGATACTTCCGGATTCGCCACCGGATTAGATGACGAGATTATAGATGTGGTATTGCTCTACGACGTATTCCACGATATAAGAGATAAGCAGGGACTGCTAAAGGAGCTGTATAGAGTGCTGAGACCGGACGGGATTCTCTCGGTATTCCCCATGCACGTTGGCACTGCTGTCACGCTGGATATAATGAATGAATACGGCCTATTTAGTCTCAGCAATCGTTGCGGCCCAGAAGGTCATCAGGCAGCAAGTGAGGTGCTTAATTTTAAGAAGAGTCCGCGCGAATGATTGGCAGCGAAAGGAGAAAAGTAGATGACGACAGTTAATTCCGTACTGGGGCCGATTGACACCAAAGACCTGGGTTTTACCCTGATGCATGAGCATATCCTTGTCGGCTTTGCCGGGGTCTATCGGGACTATCCGGAACTCCTCGGTGACGACCCACTGGGGCGGGCTGTTGATAAGCTCAAGCAGGCTAAAGAGGGCGGAGTGGACACAATTGTTGACGCGACAACCATTGACCTCGGCCGTGACATAAAATTTATTGCCGAGGCTTCGCGACGCAGCGGGGTCAACATTATTGCTGTTTCCGGCTGGTGGATGGAAATACCCAGGTTCTTCCAGGCGGCCTCCATTGGGCAATTGACGGAAGTGTTTGTCCGTGAAATAGAAGTGGGTATCTCCGGTACTGACATTAAAGCCGGCGTCCTCAAGTCGGCCAGCGACTATGGCGGCGTGACCCCGCAGA
>CAZTBG010000028.1:0-4658 GCA_964611805.1 uncultured Dehalococcoidales bacterium
GGTGGGGTTAATCTCATAAGCAGCCTTGCAGTCCATCCAGTTGTATGAACCGCAGAGGCCGGTCCTCTCCGGACTGATAACGCAGACGTGGCTGGGAGCGAAAGACTGGCACAGGGTGCAGGAGTAGTATATGTCGGTTGTCTCATCAGTCATGCCCTCGATTCTGGCATCTCGTTCTGAGTAGACTGCTCTGGCCTGCTCCACTACCTTGTTTACCTTGTCTTCCTCGGTGTAAAGCTTCACCTGGAGCTTATCGAAGATGCGGCCGAAGTCCTGGTGAAGCTTGGCGTGCAGGAGGGTGCCGATGTGTTCGAGCTTGAAGCCTTTCTCCACAGCGCCTTTACCGACACGCAGCCAGGCAATATCCCGCTGCCCGATATGCATCACCCCCTGGGCATAGTTAATGAGATGGTGAATCTGGCGCTCGAGGATGGGCTCGTAGTCTTCTTCAAACTCCCTGCCGGCCACTTCTACCGCAATTGCCAGCGGTAATTTAGCACCAGCCTCGACATCGGGTATATCCGGACCGATTACTTCTATCTTACCGTCTTCGACCTCATCCATACGCTTTGAGGTGACCCATTCCACCATAGCGGTACGGCCGCCGCCGCATTCAAGGTAGATGTCCTCACCGCGGACTCGCTCGCCCTCGAAAGCCGGACCGTAGGCAACCGGGATTGGCACTTCGGCAACAGTTACCTTCAGCCCTCGTACCTCGATAGCCCGACTCACTATCTCGTCATGGGGAACATTGGAGACAACATGTTCGTAGGTACAGATGCCCGTGGGCAGGACCTCCGGGATGGGGGTATCGGCAATTACCGGGAAGCCCCAGTTAATTGCCCCGGCGGCATTGGCGTACCACTCGTCGGTGACGTAACCTAGGGGCAGGGCAAAGGCGAAGATGCGGTCCTTGTTGTATATCAGTATCCTCCTGAAATCACCGGGTTCAATGCCACCGAAGGACATGGCTGCCCTGGTGGCGAAGCCCATGGCGAATACGGTAGCGCTGACATCCGGTCCGAAAGAGACCAGCCGTGTCGGCCAGCCAATCTGAACACCGGCTTCAACCAGCTGCTCGGCGAACCGTTCTCCGTTGTATTCAGAGGCCATGAAGACATACAGGTTTTTCTGCTGTAGTTCTTCGGCGATATTTTTGGCTATCTCCGGGCTCGGGGCTGCGCCAAGTACAGCGGCAAAACCCGGGGCAGTGCCGTCGACGAACTCCACACCCCGTTTTCTCATAATGACGTCATCGGCAGCACCCAGCCAGATGTTATCCTCGGTGACATCTTCCCCGAGGACGTAGAAGTTGGGGTCTTCCAGGTACCTGATTGCTTCAATACACTCCTCGGCGAAAAACGTTGCCATTCCGGCATCAAGTGCAGGAGCGAGGTATGGCAGGGGGTGCACTTCTTTTACGGGTGGCGGTAGCAGGACACGGCACCTTTTCAGTATTTCCTCCATGTCACCCAATTTCTCTACCTTTTCGCCCAGTATCCCGTAGATGATGGGCAGAAAGTAGGCGGTATTGGGAAAGCCAACGGGTTCGTTGGCTCCCCATTTGTCCATCGCTTCCTGCCACTTCTTCTCGGCATTCTCAACTATCTTGTGAGCCCCTCTGATGGCTGCCGAGGCAATTATCTTAGACATTCGTCAGACCTCCCTTAATCTATCCTTAATCAGCCTGTAGCTAAGTCAGCTCTCGTCTCATTGCCATGTCGTAGAGCACCCGCTCTCTCGCTTTGTCAATGCCCAGTGCCTTGCGTTTCTTGTCGATATGCTCAATCATCATGTGGGCTGCCTTTATCGGGTCCGGCTCAAATGCCCACATACCACCGTACATCTCTTCCATATCTTTAAACAGGAAGTCAGTGACCTCTTTACTGCCGAGGGTAGGCCAGGTAACACCGAAAACGGTAAATACACCGGAAGCAACGAAGTACTGGCCGATGGATATTGCTTTCTCGCTCATCCACTCCGGAGCTGCTCCGGCTACCGGCAGGTCACTGATATCATCACCCAGACCGCCATCCTTCACCATGGCGGTGGCGGCTATCAGGATGCGGCTGTTGTCAACACAGGAGCCCATATGTAATACCGGTGGAATCCCGACGGCTTCGCAGACTGATGCCAGCCCCTCACCGGCAAACTCGGCAGCTGCCTCGGGTAGCATGAGCCCGGCCTCAGCGCAAGCAATAGCGTTGCAACCGGTAGTAATCACCAGCACGTCATTCTTTATCAGCTCCTTGACCATGGTGACGTGAGGTTCATTATGTTTAACCCGGGCATTGTTGCAACCGACAACGCCAGCCACACCCCTGATTCGGCCATTAATGATGTTATCGTTCAGTGGCCGATAGGAAGAACGGAACAAGCCACCCAACAGGTAGTTGATGGTCTCATGGCTGAAGCCCGCAATTTGGTCAGTTTCGTTATCGGGAATCTCAATGTTCCCCTTACGGTTGGGGAAGTTCTCAATGGCTGTCTTGACTATTTCGCGGGCCGATTTGAGGGCGTCGTGTTCATCAAACTCAATATGAATAGCCCCGGGTATCTTAGCCTTGGGTGAGGTGGTGATAATCTTAGTGTGGTAGCATTCGGCTACGGTGGCTATTGATTGCATGATACACTGTACGTCCACTACCATGGCGTCTACAGCCCCGGTCACTATGGCCAATTCCTGCTGGAGGAAATTCCCGGCAATACCTACACCGTGGCGCATCAGTATCTCATTAGCTGTGCAGCACATGCCGGCCAGATTTATCCCCTTAGCACCTTTAGACTTGGCCAGTTCTATCATTTCTGGTTCTCGTGCAGCGGCCACAATCATCTCAGAGAGCAGCGGCTCGTGACCGTGAATAATCAGGTTTACCTCATCTTCTTTAAGTATCCCCAGGTTTGCCTTACCGAGGATTGGTGCTGGCGTCCCAAACAATATGTCCTGAAGCTCGGTAGCAATCATACTGCCACCCCAACCATCGCCTATGGCGGCCCTGACTCCCTGCTTTAGCAGGCTCTTATAGTCCTGGTCAACCCCGATGTGGGTTCGGTGCATTATCTCCACAATCTCTCTATCTATACCCCGTGGAGCAACACCCTGGGAGCGCCATATTTCCTGGCGTTTTAGAGGTGCCTTTCTCAACGTTATCAGTTCGCCTTCCTGCCTGCCGAATTCCTCCAGCGCCTTCTGACCTATGTCAACGGCTATTTCGCTGTTACTGCGGTCACCAATCTCAATACCCCAGTCCAGCGCCAGCTCTAGCAATTTCTGCTCATCCTTTATTTCGTAGCCGGGAGCTTCCCCTTTGGCTGTGGCTATGAAAAGTTCAGCTACTCCCCGGCCGTGGTCGGAGTGAGCGGATGCTCCGCCAGCAACCATACGTATAAAATTGCGGGCGGCGATAGTCTCGGCAGTGGCACCGCAAATGCCCCGCCTCTTAAGCTTCTCTTCCGGAGTTTCCTCCTTACCTTTTGGTAGGGGGACTCGACAGGGTCCCATACCACAGTTTTTACAGCAGCTGCCAACGGAGCCTATGGGGCAGGGTTTCATCTTATCCGCCCTGTCAAAGGCTGTGTTAGCCCCGTCCTTGATTGCTTTTTCTATTAACTCATTGCTGCCCTGGTCAAAACTCTTCTTCTCCGCCTCTGTCATCTTATATCCTCCTCTTCATGTCTATATATTCTAGGCTGTTAAATCAGCCATCATCTCTTTTACGAGTTTGATTGCCTCCGGGTGCCTCATCACTATGACATCTCCGCCGGCCAGGAGCAGAGTCATGGTTGACATGGCTTCTAACAAGATGCCTCTCTTCTTGGCATCACCCATATTCGCCTCATTATCAGGAAGGTGAACCTCCTTTGCTTTCCATACCTCTTTGGCTACGTTACAAATAATAGGAAGTTGAAGTTTCTCATCCTGCTGAGTTAGGGCGGCCATTCGCATCCGCTCCATCACCGAGTAGCAGTACTCGATGCCGTAGCCTATCCCGCTGACGGTGGGGTCCATTATTATCTGCTTATCAGGGACACCGAGGTTACCCAGCAGGATATTGAGTTGCTTGGCCAGGTTAATATCTATTGGGGTGGACGCCACCACCGTGTGGTTGTAACCGATGGCGGTAGCACCAATTCGCTTGTGGTCGCCTTCTTCAACCGGTCCCAGGATAAGATTCTTGCCTTGACAGACCTCCGCCACTTTGGTTAGGACCTGAGTATCCTTATCGTGGTTGGCTGTTCCCCATACAATTAAAGGAACATCGATGGCATCAGCTACCTCCTTAACTACCTTAGCGGCTTCGTCTGCACCCCGGTCGAGATTGTTGGGGTCTGTGCTAATCAGTTGTAGGCATATCATCTCTGCGCCATACTCATCAATGCACTTCTTTGCCCAGGCAACCGGGTCATTGGTCACTCCGGCAAATGGTTCCAGAGCTGCCTCTGCCCACTCTTCTGGCTCGCTGTCATAGACCTCCATAGCTATCCTGGGGGGTCGGGGCATTTCGCCTTCAAACAGGTAGTACGGGTAGGCTGTTTCACCACCAACTGTCACGGCCTTGTCACCCTTACCCAGCGTTATCTCTTTTATCTTGCCGGTATAAGATGTCTTTCGAATCTCAAATGCCATAATCGTCTTCCTCCTCTAGGCCGGGTTCTTT
>CAZTBG010000028.1:4758-21581 GCA_964611805.1 uncultured Dehalococcoidales bacterium
TGTCTTTCGAATCTCAAATGCCATAATCGTCTTCCTCCTCTAGGCCGGGTTCTTTTGCCATAATCGTCTTCCTCCTCTAGGCCGGGTTCTTTCTCTTCTCGCTGCCATACCAGTCGTCCGAGTACCAGTACCGCTCACCATCCCTGAGGTACTTGAGCTTGTCCTCACGACTAGCTAGCTTCTGTCGCCAGCGACCGACCTCTTCGCCTTCGGGTCGGCCTTCTTCATAGGTGGCCCCCAGCACCTCAACCTCACCCCTGCCCGGGGCCTTCTTCTTCTCGACTTTGTATTCCATACTGCTTTTCCTCTCTTCCTAGGACAGACCGGCGGCAAGCTTGGCCGCCCTGACCGTATTCATCATCAGCATTGTTATCGTCATCGGCCCGACACCACCCGGTACCGGAGTGATGGCGCTTGCCTTTTCCTTGACAGCGTCAAAATCAACATCGCCAACCAGAATCCTCTTACCGTCCGCCGTTGTCCCAATCTGGTTGACCCCGACGTCAATGACCACCACTCCCTCCTTGACCATATCGGCAGTGATTGCCTTGGCTTTGCCGGCGGCAGCAATTATAATGTCAGCCCGTTTCGTATGGAAGGCCAGGTCCCTGGTCCGGGTGTGGCAGACCGTCACCGTGGCGTTGGCACCATCTGCTTTCTGAAGAAGGATGTTGGCTATCGGCTTGCCGACGATGTTGCTCCTGCCTACAACCACGACCTCGGCACCTTCAATCTTGACCCCGGAGCGGATGAGAAGCTGCTGTATTCCATGCGGAGTACACGGGATATAGTCTGGCTCGCCAATCATCAGCTTGCCCAGGCTCACCGGGTGGAAACCGTCAACGTCCTTTTTGGGACTGATAGCATAGAGTACTTCCGTCTCATTGATGTGTTTGGGTAGGGGGAGCTGCACCAGAATCCCGTTAATCTTGGGGTCATTGTTGAGCTTATCAATCAGAGCAAGCAGCTCCTCTTGAGTGGTATTCTCAGGAAGGTCGTATCTCTCCGAATAGATTCCTAGATTCTGTGATGTCTTTTCCTTCTGCCCGACGTAGACCTGTGATGCTGGGTCTGCACCCACCAGGATTGTTACTAGCCCGGGTACGATATTGTGTTTTTCCTTGAGTTCGGCGATTTCTTGTTTCAGCTCGGCACGGATTTCTTTGGCAATTTCCGTGCCACTGATAATCTGAGCTGTCATTTACCCTCCCTCCTTTATTATAGGTGTTTCTTATATTTTGTGCCACTTGCCCAGGATATATCCCGGTATAATTACTTGCACGACCATATCTCTACTATTGCCTGATAAAAAGCTCCGTGCTGAGAGCCTTTTATACCCGGTAGCAATAAGAACCGGCCTTCCTATAAAATTTGTGTGTCCTAGCGGGAAGGAGGCTTCGCTTTCTCAAGAACCTTACCCATCAAATCATCCACGGCACGTACCGCTTTAGAGGTATCTGGCAGGTCAAGCAGTGGCTTGAGCTCAAGGTCATAGCGGTAAAGCTCTTCATCTTCTGGGATTATCGCGGCTGGTTCGATTCCCAGCCGGTCCAGTTCCTCGCTTACCAGCGGGTCCAGTTTGTCCGGGACCATACTGATTATTGCCAGTTCCTTACGCACAACCAGTTTGAGGGAGGTAACCAGTTCCTGTATTCGTGCGATTGTTCGGACGCCCTTGACCGAATGGTTGGAGACCAGCAGCAGGGCATCCACATTCTGGGTGGTTCTCCGACTCAGGTGTTCCATACCGGCCTCGTTATCCAGGACCGTGTAGGCGTAGTTATCGGACAGCTCGTCGGCAAATTTCCTTATCATAAGATTGGGGTAGCAGTAGCACTCCGGCCCTTCCCCCCGGCCCATCGTCAACAGGTCAAGCCCCGGACTCTCCACCAGGATTGAGTTCAGTTTAAAGTCCAGGTAAGCTTCTTTGGTCATGCCTGGGGGTATATTGATTTTCTCTCCCTGGAACTCGTCCAGCAGTTCACCGACGGTACGGGTAACAGTCAACCCCAGGCTTTCCCCGAGGTTGGCGTTGGCATCGGCATCCACTGC
Organism: uncultured Dehalococcoidales bacterium; assembly: GCA_964611805.1. Lineage (GTDB taxonomy): Bacteria > Chloroflexota > Dehalococcoidia > Dehalococcoidales > Fen-1064 > W589. Next base: position 6,811 of record CAZTBG010000028.1, read on the forward strand.
CAGAATCGGCACCATTCCGTTAGTTTTTAGGTAACGGATAATAAGACTTGCTAATGAAGTCTTACCACAGCCGCCCTTACCGGCTACCGCGATATTAAAAGCCAAACGGTTGCCCTCCGCATTTTATTCTTATTTAGAACAGGCCGGAGACCTTTCCAGTATTAACGTCTACATCAACCTTACGGAAGGCGGGGCTGGAAGAGGTTCCTGGCATAAGGCTGATAGTGCCGGCGCAGGGGCAGAGGAACTTGGCGCCAGAGTAGATGAGTACATCACGGATGGGCAGTGTCCATCCCTTGGGCACACCTTTGAGCGTCGGGTCATGGGTTAGGCTCAGGTGGGTCTTGACCATCATTGTGGCATAGTCATCATATTGGGAGTCATCTTCAAGCTTCTTGGCCTTGGCTTCTGCATCTGGGGTCCAGGAGACACCGTCGGCACCGTAGACGACCTTAGCAATCTTCTCTACCCTGTCGCGAAGCTTCATCTCCAGCGGATAAAGGAAATCGAACTTGTTCTCTTCTTTGCAGGCATCCATTACGGCGTCGGCCAGCTCCAGGGCACCGTCACCACCATCAGCCCAGTGGCTGGAGGTGGCACAGCGCGCCCCGGCAGCCTCAGCTGCTTTTCTGACAGCAGCAATCTCGTCTTTGGTATCAGTATGGAACGAGTTGATACAGACTACCGGGTTAATGCCCGAGGTCCTGATGGTGTTGATATGATGAATCATGTTGGGCAGGCCCTTCTCGACGAGTCCCACGTTCTCCTTGGTGTACTCTGCCGGTAGGGCTAGCCCGGCAACCACCCTGGGGCCACCGCCGTGCATCTTGAGAGCACGGATGGTGGTGGTGAGTACTGACACATGCGGCTTGAGACCGCTGTAGCGGCATTTCACATTCCAGAACTTTTCGAACCCGATATCAGCGGCAAAACCGCTCTCGGTAACATGGTAGTCAAACAGCTTCAGCCCAACGCGGTCGCCAATGATGGAAGACTGGCCTACCGCGATATTGGCGAACGGTCCGGCATGGACCATCAATGGCTGGTACTCTACGGTGGAACAGAGAGTGGGGTTGATGGTGTTACGCATCCAGGCAGTCATAGCCCCGCCGACTTCAAGGTCCTTGGTGTAGATAGGCTTGCCTCGTTTGTCGAAGGCGACTGTGATGTTATCCAGTCTCTCGCGCAGGTCAGCCAGGTCGCGAATAATCGACAGGATAGCCATCAGCTCTGAGCCCACCGCGATGCCAAACTTAGACTGCATGGTGAAGCCGTCCATGCGCCCACCCAGTCCGATGACGATGTTTCGCAGGCTCTGGGCACAGAAGTCCATTATCCAGCCCATCTCTACGTTGGTGGGGTCGACATCTAGGCGCCGCATCTTTGTCAGCCTGTCCAGTTGTGTATCACTGTAGTTGCGTTCGTGCTGCATTCTGGCGGTAAGCGCCACCATTGCCAGGTTATGAGCATTCATGATGTCATTGATGTCGCCCGTGAGCCCCATGGAGAATTCGGTCATGGGAATCAGTAGGGCGTTGCCACCACCGGCAGCGGTTCCCTTGACATTCATCGTTGGACCACCCGAGGGCTGGCGGAGACATCCGCCAACATTTACACCCCTCTTGCCCATGCCTTCCATCAGACCGACGGATGTGGTGCTCTTACCCTCTCCAAGAGGAGTCGGCGTTATCGCCGTAACTTCAATGTACTTTCCATCTGGCTTGTCCTTAAGGCGGTTGATGATTTTCAGGAAATCTAGCTTGGCAATCCGTCCGTAGGCAAGCAGTTCATCTTTCTCCAGGCCAAGCTTGTCTCGCCACTCTTCGGGTTTAGGCATATTAGCTTCGGCCGCTTCTGCAATCTGCCAGTCTTTCATATTTACCGCATCGTAAGCCACAGGGAACCTCCTTTGTTCTTGTTTCTCTATTTTTCCCGAGGGCTTCAGACTGAAACGCAGGTTTCAGATTGGTGCCCTTTCGACTCTACTTTGCCGGGCTCGACGTTTTGGAAGCAGGTACTAATGCCTGATAGATTTTGTTTATCTCGTTGGCGATTGGCTGGCTGGCATCTTGAATAGGGAGGTTGGCCAGGTCGGCCTCCACCAGGGCCTGGTCATAGGGTATGAATCCGAGGAACTCCATGTCGGGCAGACTATTGACTAGGAACTCCTTTTCAGACTGGCTGCGGACCTTGTTGGCAACCAACACAACATTTTCCAGGCCGATGTCTCGGGCGAGTTCCTGGATACGGCGGGCAGTCTCGATGCTACGCCGGCCTGGCTCGACTACGATTATCATACGGTCTACTGCCTTAGACGTACCGCGGGCAAGGTGCTCTATGCCAGCTTCCATATCAAGGATAACCACCTCGTCTCTCTGTAGCAGCAGATGGCTCAGGAGTGCTTGCAGGAGGACACCCTCAGCGCAGTAACAGCCAGTCCCGCCACGCTTAATGCGTCCCATGACCATCAGTTTGATGCCATCATGCTCTGCGGCGAACCTGTCAGGTATGTCATCGACTCTGGGGTTCAGTTTAAAGAAGGAGCCGGATTTACCGGGCCGGGCTCCGGTTCTCTCTTCAATGAGGTCGTCCATTTCGGATATGGGGGTAATATTGTCGGGATTCGGGAAACCGAGATTAGCGGCTAGATTAGCGTCTGGGTCAGCATCTATGGCCAACACCGAGTAGCCAGCCGCAGCGAACTTTCTAGAAAGTAGAGAAGCTAATAAGGTCTTCCCCACTCCCCCCTTGCCACTTATCGCAATCTTCATCAGAAATCGAATGCTGACATAACAAAGCTGAGACTCCCATGAGGAAGCACCCAGCCTCAACAAACCTTATTGGCAACCTGCTTTCGCATTACCAGTATATCCCAAGTGATAGTCCAAGTCAAACCACTGTACTGAATTTAGCCCATTCTCTGCCGGTCATATCTTTATTTAACCTGGAACAATCGGCAGGCAGCGATTCCTCGGTCTTAAGGTTGTGATAAACCATATAAAATATTAATCTCATCGGGCCTTAATGTCAATCCTCCGGATGGCTTATTAGACGGTGGCAAAATCCCTTGACAGGGAAGAACTCCCAGCATTAACATATTGCTGTACTGCCGTGAATCGGAAGGGGTATGTTGTTATGGTAATTGACCTCACGGACAAGGAGTTTGAGCAAAAGGTTATCAAGTCAGACGTGCCGGTGCTGGTTGACTTGTGGGCGCCTTGGTGCGGGCCTTGTCGAATGATTGCCCCCATCGTTGATAAGCTGTCGGAAAAATATAGCGGTAAGTTCAAGTTCTTCCGCTTGAATGTCGATGAGAACCCGCAGACGGCAGCTAGGTACCGGGTGATGTCAATACCAACCTTGATGTTTTTCAAGGGTGGTGCTGCTGTTGATACTGTCGTAGGTGCTGTACCGGAGAAGGTCATCGCACCCAAGATTGACGCGCTTCTTTAGAGCTCGTCTGGGCTTTGACCATCCTTCTGCCGGGTGATAGAATCTGAGAGATACTCTCAGGTTTGACCGGGTAAGGGGAGTCGAGGAAAATGTCTGGACATTCTAAATGGCACTCAATCAAACACCAGAAGGCGGTGACCGATGCCCGTCGGGGCCAGCTTTTCACCAAGCTGACGCGCGAGATTATTGTAGCGGTGCGTAACGGCGGGCCCAATCCGGATAACAATGTCTCTCTGCGTCTGGCTATTCAGCGGGCCCGCGATGCCTCTATGCCGTCGGATAACATTGAACGGGCTATCAGGCGTGCCAGCGGTGCCACCGAGGGTGCCAATCTGGTAGAGATGGTCCTCGAAGGTTACGGTCCAGGTGGCAGTGCTATCCTGGTGGAGGCTCTCAGCGATAACCGTAACCGTACCATTCAGGCCGTTCGCAATGTGTTTTCCCGTGGCGGTGGCAGTCTCGGGGAAGCCGGGTGTGTTGCCTGGCAGTTCGAACCTAAAGGTATTGTGGCGGTGCAGACTGACAATGGGGATACCGAGGAGCTGGCGCTTAGGGCGATTGATGCCGGTGCTGAAGACGTAACCGTCGAATCCGGCGTGGTTGAGGTCTACACCAGGCCTGAGGAACTGGAGAAAGTCCGGGCAGCACTGGAGGAAGGGGATATCCCGGTAATCTCGGCCGAGCTTTCGATGGTGCCCAAGGCAACTCTGGAGCTTGATGAGAAGGCGGCCATGCAGACCTTGAGGATGATGGATAAGCTGGAGGAACTGGACGAGATACGGCGTGTCTCCAGTAATGTTGATTTCTCTGATGAGGTCCTGGCGAAGTACCAGGAGTAAGCCCGACAGTGTTTGTGGGTCTTTCTTGTCTTCCATTTAAATATATGTGCTCAGCCCCGTTGAGCTCTTTCGTCCCTATCTGGGGGGATTAGTATAATAGAATGGTTTGAGCCTGCTGATGAGAATCTTGGGTATTGACCCGGGTACAGTTGTTGTCGGCTATGGAGTGATTGACAGTGATGATGGCAGAACTACCATGGTCGACTGCGGCGCTCTGAGTTCTTCGGCGCGCTTGCCGATAGGGGAACGACTCAGCAATCTCTACAACCAGCTTTCGGAAATCATCTCTCGCTACCAGCCGGATGCCGTCGCCGTGGAGCGGCCTTTTGTCGCTAAAAACGTTAGCTCGGCGCTGGCCATCGGTAAGGCGCAGGCAGTCGCCATTCTGGCCGCCGCTAACCGGGGCATACCCACGCACGAGTACACTCCAGCCCAGATAAAGCGCCAGGTAGCCAACTACGGGGGTAGCTCCAAGGAACAGGTTCAGAGGATGGTCAGTTTCCAGCTTGGCCTCTCCGAGGTACCACAGCCGGATGATGCTGCCGATGCCCTGGCAACGGCCCTGTGTCATCTCGGTGAAGTGCACCTTAAAGACCTTCTGGCTGAGGAAAAATAACGGTTGTCGTTGGAGTGTAAATGATAGCCAGTCTGCATGGCGTGTTGGAGTCACTGGGTGGTGATTACGCGATTATCAACGTTGGTGGCGTCGGTTTTCGTGTCTTTATGCCGACCTCAGTGGTGAGCGCGCTGGGTAAGGTCGGTGAGGAGGTGAGGGTATTTACCCACCTCCACGTTAAGGACGACGATATCTCTCTCTACGGCTTCGGCTCAGCCGATGAACTGACCCTCTTTGAGACGCTGATTGGTGTCTCCGGTCTGGGCCCTCGACTGGCCCTGGCGATGCTCTCGACATTGAACGTGGAACAGCTGACGATGGCCATCGCCACCGGCAGTATTGACCTGCTCACCACCGCCCCAGGAATCGGCAAAAAGATGGCCAACAGACTGGTCCTGGAGCTTAAGGATAAGATTGGTGCCGGTCTGATTACCACCCCTGCCATCCAGATTGCCCAGGAGAACACTGATGTCCTGGCGGCCCTGACCTCGCTGGGCTACTCCGTGGCCGAAGCCAGCCGTGCCGTGGCCACTTTACCGGCAGCCTCCGAGCTGAGTGTGGAAGAGCGGGTCAAGCTGGCCCTCCAGTATTTCGGGGGGTAGTAAGTATCATCCTATCAGAAGAGTGGGCGGAGTGACTTATGCCTGAGGACAAATGGGGTTTTGATAGGTGGGCGAAGTCTTATGATCAGGATGTTACCGAAGCAGCCCGGTCGAACAGTTGGATGTTCAAGGATTACGAGCGGATATTAGACACAGTGGTTGATTATTGTGAACTAGCCTCCGACAGCTACTCGGCAGTCTTGGATATCGGTGTTGGCACGGGTAATCTCGCTTCCCGGTTTATAGAGAAGGGTATCAGCGTGATCGGCATTGACACCTCACGTGAAATGGTAACAATATGCAAACAGAAGTACCCCGACATGGAGCTCAGAATTGGGGACTTCCTACAAATCCCTCTACCAGCGCAAAGTGTTGATCTTATCGTTTCCAGTTATGCCTTTCATCACTTAACTCTTACCGAAAAGCACGAATCGGTCCTTGAGATGAGAAGGGTACTAAAGCCAAAAGGTAGAGTAGTTATTGCAGACCTGATGTTTCAGGATGCTTCTCAGGAACGGCGCATAAAACAGGCGCTACGCGAATCGGGTCAGGGTGATGTTGTGGATGAGATTGACGAGGAGTGCCCGGCCTTGTTTACTGATCTGGAGGGGGCATTTAATAAAGAAGGATATATCGTTCGGGGTGAGCAACTCACTGATTCCGTATGGATACTCTGTGCCCAGCTTGGATAGCCCAGTACTGATCATCTATTCCCGCCCACCGCCCTCTGTGGAGAGCCTAAGAGAAGCAACCTCTCTTTTCCTTCCAGTGCTATTTTCAACTCACCTTACGAGGTTTCATTAATTCTGGATGTCGGGAATGAAAAGGTATATATTATGGATATTGCCAGTCCCTCTGCAAGAAATCAGCCGTAGAACAAGGGGAATCGGGCCTGACAAAAATCAATATTCTGGTGAGGCGTGATGGGGAAAAACATAACCGGAAGGACACAGCTCTGCGGCGTAATCGGCGACCCGATATCGCATACCATGTCGCCCGCCATGCACAACGCCGCCTTCGAGCACATGGGCCTGGATTTCTGCTATGTCCCATTCCTGGTCAGAAAAGAAGAGTTACCTCAGGCAGTGGCAGGCATGAGGGCTTTCAATATGAGGGGATTGAATGTTACCATGCCGCACAAGGTAGCCATTATCTCGCTCCTGGACGAGATAGATGACCTGGCCAGAAAAATAGGTGCGGTCAATACTGTGGTAAATAATGACGGTGTCCTGCGGGGGTATAACTTCGATGCCGCCGGGTTCATCAAAGCTCTCACCGAAAATGGAGTTGAACCGGAGGGTAAAATGGTGACGATAATGGGGGCGGGAGGTGCTGGGCGGTCGGTTGCCTTTGCGCTCGCAGAACGGGGCGTGCGTATGGTCGTCCTTAACCGGCGGCAGGAGCTCGATTGGGCAGAAGGACTGGCCAGCAATTTAACCGAGAACTATCACTATGAGGTAAAGGCCCTGGAGCTTACTGATAGTAACCTTGCCGGGGTATTAAAAGAGACAGATATACTGGTCAACACCACCAGCGTAGGCATGACACCTGATATCAACGAAACTCCGGTCCCTGCCGGCCATCTCAAGTCATCGCTGGTCGTGTTTGATGCCGTGTACCATCCGGTGAAAACAAGACTTCTGAGAGAGGCAGAGCAAGCTGGTGCCAGAGTCATTAGCGGGCTGGAGATGCTGGTCTGGCAGGGGACACTTGGTTTTGAGCTGTGGACAGGGGTCGAAGCACCGGCAGAGTTAATGAGGGAAGAGGTGATTCGCCAGTTGGCTGGGGATGAAAACTCTAAGAGCCCCTGACCGCTCAGGGGAAAATGTATAGAATCGCTGCCTCTACTCTTGTGTCCTTGACAAATTACCTGCGTTTGCACTAGAGTTCCGCTATTAGAATCTATTATTCAATTCCGTTCATGAAAGAAAGGGGGAAGAAAACATGGCTATGGCATTCGAGGGCATCAAGGTTATCGACTGCTCACAGGTAGCTGCTGTGCCGATAGGTGCCCGTATCCTTGGCGACTTCGGTGCAGATGTCATCCACATCGAGAACCCTGTTACGGGTGATTACTGGAGGGTCTTCAAGGATGCTCAGGCGGAGCAGGGCGGTGCTTGCCCGTCCGATTTCGATTACAATTGGGAGAACTATAACCGTAACAAGCGGAGCTGCACCGTTGACCTCTATAATGAGAGTGGGCGTGCTATCATCCACAGAATGGTAAAGGAAGCCGATGTATTTCTCAGTAACCTGCGTGACTTCGAGCTGGAGAGGTTCCAGGTGGATTATAAGACACTGGATAGTATTAACCCGCGAATTATCTGGGGCAATGTCAATGGATATGGCAAGGTGGGCCCGGACAAGGAACTTCCTGCCTATGATGCCACAGCCTACTGGGCACGCGCCGGTTTCCCCTATGTCATGTCCCAACCTGGCATCCCTGTTTACGGATACAGACCGGCCATCGGTGATAACGTGGTCGGGATGTCTCTTGCCTTTGGTGTAGCGCAGGCCCTTTATGTCAGGGAGAAGACCGGGGTTGGTCAGGAAATAGATATATCCCTGATGCACACCGGTCTTTACCAGAACGGCTTTGATGTCTCCGGTGCACTCATTACCGGCCTGGACTTTGACGACTGGCGAGAAAAGCCTCCGCAAGAAATGCAGGACCAGGCTTTGATGGCGGTTGCTCAGATTATGGGCTTCTATAGCGCCAAGATGAATAGCCCGATAACCGGTGGTTACATAACCAAGGACTCAAGGACCCTGGTATTTGTTATTCTGCAGCCGGACCGCTACTGGGCTAAGTTCTGTAATGCTGTCGGAAGGTCGGACCTGGCCGACAATCCTAAATACCAGACAATAGAGGGGCGGGCTGAGGATGTTGTCGAGCTTCGGCAGATTTTCTCGCAGATATTCATGACCAAGACCTATGACGAGTGGCATCCTCTTCTGGAGGGGATACCGTATGCCCCCAACCAGAGCCTCAAAGAAATCATCAATGACCCCCAGGCGATAGCGAGCGGCTGCTTTGTTGAATATGACCATCCTACCCAGGGGCGCATCAAGCAGATTGCTAATCCGGTGATAATGAGCAAGACACCCGCCAACGTGCGGATGCCGGCTCCAGAGTTCGGTCAGCACACAGAGGAAGTATTGCTTGAGTATGGTTACTCCTGGGAAGACATTGCTCGTCTCAAAGATGAAGGAGCAATCGCCTGACCGGTATTGAGAGAAAAAGACCGGCCGAGGTTTGTCGTTACCTCGGTCGGTCACTTTTCAGCTTTCTAACACGGGCAGTTTTGTCCACACCACTACCTTGTTTTCCTTGACAAATTGCCCACATCTAAACTAGAGTTCGGGTATGCCTTTGTGCTATATTTTGCTACATAATTAGGGAGGAGGAAAACTAAATTGGCTATGGCACTTGAGGGTCTCAAGGTTATCGATTGCTCACAGGTGGCCGCTGTGCCGATGGCGGCCCGCATTCTCGGTGACTTCGGGGCGGATGTAATCCACATTGAGAACCCGACCACAGGTGATTACTGGCGGAGCTTTAAAGATGCCCAGTTGAATCAGGGTTTTGGTTGGCCATCCGAATTCGACTTTAACTGGGAGAACTTCAACCGCAACAAGCGGAGCTGCACGCTTGACCTCACCAAGGAGGACGGGCGTGCTATCATGCACAGGATGGTGAAGGAGGCCGATGTATTTCTCAGTAATCTGCGGAGCTTCGAGCTGGAGAGGTTCCAGGTGGATTATGAGACGTTGAATAAGATAAACCCGCGTATTATCTGGGGCAACGTCACCGGTTATGGGAGGGAAGGCCCCGACAAAGACCTTCCGGCCTATGATACCACCGCCTTCTGGGCACGCTCCGGGTTTCCCCAGTTAATGTCCCAGCCCGGTGTTCCCGTTATGGGTTACCGGGTGGCAATGGGTGATAATGTGGCCGGAATGTCTCTTGCCTATGGTGTTATGCAGGCCCTGTACGTCAGGGAGAAGACAGGGGTTGGTCAGGAAATAGCTATCTCATTATTCCATACCGGTCTCTACCAGATTGGATATGACACTTCCGCGGCCCTCATCACCGGGATGGATGTTGCAGACTGGCGTGCTCCCGACCCGCCGATGGAGTTGCAGCAACAGTCTCTGATGGCAATTATGCAAATCCAGGCTTTCTATGCCGACAGGATTAAGATTCGCAACCCGATAAGTGGCATGTATGTGACCAAGGACTCGAGGACCCTGGCTTTCATTATTCTACAGCCGGACCGCTACTGGGATAGGTTCTGCAGGGCTGTCGGGAGACCGGACCTGGCCGAAAATCCGAAATACCAGACAATGGAAGGACGCTCTGAGGACGCCGCCGAGTTGCGGCAAATATTCACAGAAATATTCATGAGCAAAACCTATGAAGAATGGCGTCCTCTGCTCAAGGATATACCGTATGCCCCTCGTCAGACCATTAAAGAAGCTGTTAATGACCCCCAAGCACTGGCGAGCGGCTGCTTTGTTGAATATGACCATCCTACCCAGGGGCGCATCAAGCAGATAGCCAACCCGGTTATGATGAGCAAGACACCCGCCAATGTGCGGATGCCTGCTCCGGAGTTTGGACAGCACACCGAAGAGGTCCTGCTTGAGTATGGCTACTCCTGGGAAGACATCGCCCGTTTCAAAGAGGAAGGCACCATCGCCTAGTCGGCATTTGGTGGAAATAAGGATGAATTGCGGCCGAGGTTAATCTTTACCTCGGCCGGTCTTTCTCTGCCCCAACAAGCTGCAGGACTCCTCGAATAAATCGTGTCGGAGATTAAGGAAGGGATGCATCCTCGTCGATATTCTCAACTCGCTAAGGTAAACATACTTTCAGTCCTGTCAACTGCCTGCGGAGTGTAGATTGCTCCCTGTGATTATAGCTAATAACGTATGGTTCGGAGGAGAGTATGGTTAGAATGCGGTTTAATTTGCTAAAGTTCGCAGGTAGAGCCCGAATCGGTGCTCATTCGAAGAGTAAGTAAATCAGTGTTACAATAGTGTTGGGAGAGAGCGAAAAGGGTAATGATTGAGAAATTTGTCGTTGACCTGGCAAATCTATTGCCCTTCGGTTATGCGTTTGGTCTCGGTATGGTGACCGCAGTGAGTCCTTGCAGCATCGCCATGCTGCCTGCCTATATCTCTCTGCATCTGGGGACCGATGAGAAGGGCTACTGGGACAGGTCCTGGCTCTGGCGGTTCGGGCGAGCGCTAATGATAAGTTGCGTGATGACTCTCGGATTCGTCCTCCTTTTTGGTGTTGCCGGGGCTATCCTGTCTCCGGTTGGTGAGTTGCTTAAGCCCTATATAGAATGGGTGGGGGTTGCTATTGCAGTCCTGCTCATGCTGTTGGGTGTTTATCTCTTGCTCGGGGGTCATGTTTATGTGAATCTACCTGCGCGTCTGGCTAACAGGCTCAGTCAGGTGGGTGGTGTTGGGTTGAGGGGATTCCTCATTTTCGGCATCGCCTACGGCCTGGCGGCGCTGAGCTGTTCGATTCTCCTTTTCACCGGGATGGTAGTAGCGGCTTATAGCAGCGGGGGTTTCGCTAACGCGTTACTACAGTTCCTTCTTTTCGCCCTTGGTATGGGGCTGGTTATAGTCGTGGTTACGATAGCTTCGGCGCTTGTCAAGGAGACGGTTAACCGATGGCTGCACCGTCTGGTGCCGGTGGTGGCCCGCCTCAGCGGTCTGCTGCTCGTCTTTGCCGGTGGTTATATCATATATTACTGGTTTGTGGTCGGTGACATCCTTAGCGGATAATTAGGTTAGAGAGACGGGGGAGAGGGGAAAGTAATGCGCGACTCATCAAAACACGGTTCATCTCGCCGGACCTGGGTAATCTGTGGATTCCTGGCGATAGTCCTGCTGGGGCTGCTGGCAGCTCAGTCTTGTCTGTCGGTCGGCACACAGATAGGCCACCTGGCGCCGGACTTCACTTTAGCTGACCTTGAAGGCAATGAGGTGCACCTCGGTGACTTCCGGGGCAAGGTGGTATTTCTTAACTTCTGGGCTATCTTGTGTCCGCCCTGCCGCGCCGAAATGCCAGATATTGAGGAGCTTTATCAAAAGTACAAAGACGAGGGTGTGGTAATGATTGGCATTAACGTCGGGGAATCGAAGAGCACTGTGAGAGATTTCGTTGAAGCGAATGGTTACAGCTGGACTTTTGTCATTGATGTTACCGGAGAGGTATCCATAGGAAAATACATGGTCAACAACATTCCGTCGAGCTTTTTCATTGACAGGGACGGCGTTATCCGGGCGACCAATGTTGGTTACATGAGTAAAGCCACTATGGAGGCCAGGTTGGCTGAGGCCATGAAATAGCAATTGCTCTTCAATTGAAGCCCCTTCCATGACAGGATATACTGTTCATATAAGCTATTCTCGTTGGTTTTATCATGCCGCAGTTTGAGATTGTTTCTGATTTCGGGATGACGGGTGACCAGCCCCAGGCTGTTGATGAGCTGGTGAGAGGTCTGGAACAGGGTTTTAAGAAACAGACGCTGCTGGGGGTTACCGGCAGCGGCAAGACCTTCACCATGGCCAATATCGCCCAGCGTGTCCAGAGACCGACCCTGGTTATCTGCCACAACAAGACGCTGGCTGCCCAGCTATACTCCGAGTTCAAGGAATTCCTGCCGGGCAATGCCGTCGAATATTTCGTCAGCTACTATGACTACTACCAACCCGAAGCCTACGTTCCCCGGACAGATACCTATATCGAAAAGGAAGCTGACATAAATGAAGAGATTGATAAGCTACGCCATGCCGCCACCCGGGCCCTCTTCGAGCGGCGTGACGTGCTGATTGTCGCCTCGGTGTCCTGCATCTACGGGCTGGGTGAACCGGAGGAATACCGCAGCTTCGTTCTTAACTTCAAGAAAGGGGAGACCTACAACCGGCAACGGCTCTTGCATCAGCTTGTTGACATGCAGTATGAGCGTAACGACTATGACTTCACCCGGGGGAAGTTCCGCGTCCGGGGTGATACCCTGGAGATTCAGCCGGCTTATGAAGAGATTGCCCTACGGATGGAGTTCTTCGGTGATGAGGTTGAGCGTATCGTCGAGATGGACCCGCTGACCGGTGAGTTGCTTACGGAACTGGAGTCGGTGGACATCTATCCAGCCAAGCACTTCGTCACCTCGCAGGAGAAGCTCACGCTGGCGATTGAGAGCATTGAACAGGAACTGGAAGAGCAGCTCCAGGTGCTGCGGAAACAGGACAAGCTGCTGGAGGCGGCCCGGCTGGAGACCCGCACTAACTATGATGTCGAGATGCTCCGCGAGGCTGGATACTGTGCCGGTGTTGAGAACTACTCCCGCCACCTGGCCCAGCGTTCGCCGGGGAGCGCCCCCTGGACATTACTTGACTATTTCCCTGATGATTTCCTGTTGTTCATTGATGAATCGCACATGAGCCTGCCCCAGATTCGCGGCATGTATCACGGCGACCGCTCACGCAAGGAGACGCTGGTAGAATATGGTTTTCGCCTGCCCTCAGCCCTGGACAATCGCCCACTGAACTTTGCCGAGTTCGAGGCCAGGATTAATCAGGTAGTTTATGTCTCGGCCACTCCGGGGCCTTATGAATACGAGCACAGCCAGCAGGTGGTGGAGCAGCTGGTCCGTCCTACCGGCCTGCTCGAACCCACTGTTGAGGTCAAGCCGACCAAAGGGCAGATTGATGACCTGCTGGAGCAGATTAAGGAGCGGGTTGGCCTGGGTGAACGTTGCCTGGTTACCACCCTGACCAAGAGGATGGCCGAAGAATTGGCCGACTACCTGATTGAGTTGGGGATTAAGACGCACTACCTGCACTCTGAGATTGAGACCCTGGAGCGGGTCGAGATTCTGCGTGACCTCCGTCTCGGTGTCTATGACGTAGTCGTCGGTATCAACCTCCTCCGTGAAGGGCTTGACCTGCCGGAGGTCAGTCTCGTGGCCATCCTGGACGCTGATAAAGAGGGTTACTTGAGGTCGGAAGGCTCGCTGGTGCAGACGATGGGTCGGGCGGCCCGTCACATCGATGGTCACGTCATCATGTATGCCGATACCATTACTAGGTCAATGCAAGCGGCCATGGATGAGACACAGCGCCGCCGCAGGATACAGGAGGAGTACAATCGGGAGCATGGCATTACGCCTCAGGGTATCAGGAAGGCAATCAAGGATATTACGGAGCGGATACACGCCGTGGCCGAGACCCGCACTCCCTACACGGCAACGCCTATCGCTAAAGAGGATATTGCCCGCCTGATAAAGGACCTGGAAGCGCAGATGAAGGCGGCGGCGAGAAGCCTGGAGTTTGAGAAGGCGGCGCTGCTGCGCGACCGCATTATCGACCTGCGGCGCCAGGAGTAGCTGGCGCTTAATGGTCCATTACTATATTTTTTTGACATTTTTCAGCCTGCCAATTATGATTCAAAGATGATACCCGAACCGACACTGATTGTAACCCTCGAGCAATCAGGGGTGGACAAGTACAGCCAGGAACTGGCCCGAAGGTTACCTTTCCGGACAATAGAGAGTCGACGGTACCTGTCTCTGCAACAGGCACTTCATCTGGCGCGCGTTATCTGGAGAGAGAAGGGTACTGTTCACCTGCCGAACCAGCACTTCGCCAGGTACGCTATCTTTCGTCGGCGACCCTTCATCGTCACCGTGCATGACATCGCCAGGTTCCGTTTCGGGTTTGACCCGGAGTCGCTGATTGAGCGTCTGATGCTTAAGCTCGATGTTCTTGGTATCAAGCGGGCTGCTCATATCATCGCTACATCACGGCATACCAGGGATGACCTGATTAAGTACCTGGGGATACCTAAAGACAAGATTAGCCTGATTTACGACGGGACAGATTGCCGGGTATTCGGACCTCACAACGAGGAGTCTCACGATGGTCGGTATATCCTCTATGTCGGCTCGGAGAGACCGAGGAAGAACCTTGGCCGGCTCTTTGAGGCCTTTGCCGAGCTGAAACAGGAATTTGCCGACCTGAAACTGCTTAAAGTGGGGCCGGTGGGCAGGAGCCGGGATTACCGGCGGGATACCATGCAGAAACTGGACAGCCTCGCTATATCGAGTGATGTGGTCTTTGTTGACTACGTCCAGGAGTCAGACCTGGCCAATTATTATGCCTCGGCGGAACTGCTCGCTTACCCGTCTTTCTATGAGGGTTTCGGGCTGCCGCCTCTGGAGGCGATGTGTAGTGGCT
>CAZTBG010000028.1:21681-26557 GCA_964611805.1 uncultured Dehalococcoidales bacterium
CCGTTCCGTCTCCCTCTTCCTCTTCCAGGGCCAGCTCCTCGTCGAGCTGCTCTTTAAGACGGGCTGCCCGGGGGTAGCCAATCTGCAGGCGCCTCTGCAGGAATGATGTCGAGATGTTGCCGTGTTCCTTGGCCAGCTGCTTGGCTGCTTCGAGCAGCGAGTCCTTGGGTACTTCTCGTATTTTGCGGGCCGACGGTGACCGCAGGTCATCCTCTATCTGTATGGGTGCCATATTACCCAGCTTCTGGCTTCCCCAGAAGTAGACCAGCCGCTCGGTCTCGGCATCGGAGACAAAGCAGCCCTGCAGGCGCTTTGGTTTGGCTGCCTCGGTGGGCATAAAGAGCATGTCGCCTCTGCCCAGCAGTTTTTCTGCACCGGCACCGTCGAGAATTGTGCGGGAGTCCACCTGGGAGGTGACCGCGAAGCTGATGCGGGTGGGGAAGTTGGCCTTGATGAGCCCGGTGACGACGTCTACCGACGGCCGCTGTGTTGCCACGATAAGATGAATGCCGACTGCCCGTGACAGTTGGGCCAGGCGGCACAGGATGTGCTCTACCTCGTCAAAACCGGCCATCATCAGGTCGGCCAGCTCATCGATGACAAGTACTATATAGGGAATCTTCTCCGTCCCTTGTTTGTTTTTGTTGTAGCCCTCGATGTTGCGTGCCCCGCTCCTGGCCAGCTGCTGGTATCGCTTGTCCATCTCGTAGTTGAGCCAGCGCAGCGAGTCTAGGGCTTTGTCTGTCTTGACTATGACGGGGGCAGCCAGGTGCGGTATGCTGTTGAATGGTGTCAGCTCTACCCTCTTTGGGTCAATCATAATCAGGCGCAGGTCGTTGGGCGTGTTGTGCAATAGCAGGCAGCAGATGATGGAGTTCAGGCAAACGGTCTTGCCGCTGCCGGTGGCCCCGGCAATGAGCAGGTGGGGCATCTTGCCCAGGTCGGCTGCCTCTGCTTCACCACCAGCACCCTTACCCAGCGCCACCGCTAATTTCGAGCGGCTGAATATCTTCTGGAAGGAGTTGGTCTCAATGACGCTGCGCAAATTGACGGTACTGAAGACGATATTGGGTACCTCAATGCCAACTACCGACTTGCCGGGTACCGGCGCCTCAATCCTGATACTGGGTGCTGCCAGCGCCAGTGCCAGGTCATTGGACAGCGACGTAATCCGTTCTACTTTGACCCTTGTCCGGGAGACCTCCTTGGTTGTTACGTGGATGTTGCCATCCTTGTCCTTCTGGCGTACCTCTTTCGTTCTCCGGTCCCAGCCCGGTTCCACGCCAAACTGGGTGACAGTAGGCCCGGCGTTTATCTGGACTACTTTAGCGTCAACGCCGTAGCTGGTCAGAGCTTCTTCTATCAGCCTGGCTCGTTGCATGTTGTCTGCATCGCTGAAGGCCATATCGCCCCCTTTATCAAGAATGTCGATAGGGGGCAAGCGCCAGCCATCAATCGTAATCGGGGCTGGCTCGCCGTACTTCTTCCACACGTCCTGGGCAACCTGACGAAGTCCTGGCTGTGGTTTTGGCTGACTGACCGCGGGACTTATCGGCTTGGTCGCGGTAGGCCTGGGTGATGGTGTGATAATCGGAGGAGTTTGTTTCTGAGGAGGGGGTGGGGTTCTGGCAACAACTGGTCGTTTTGGCCGGTTGCGCCACCACCGTACAGGTTTTATCAGCACGTAATAGATAACCTCCGGGAAGGCCAGAACGATACCCACGGCGAATAGGGCGGCGATTCGGAGATAGCCCCACAGACTGGATTGTCCGGCGATAGCTGTGCCAAAGCTGCCGCCCAGGTCGAAGAGGGCCAGTATTCCCCAACCAGCCATGACGACGGCTACAACACCCAGCCACAGGTTCCAGCTGTGCACCAGCAGAAACATCTGTCGTTGTTTCAATAGTAGCCCCAGAATCAGGATAATGAGGGCGATGAATATTATACCCCAGCCAAGCGCATCCCAGATATTACCCGCCGTATTACCGACCCAGTTGGTGATATCGTCCCAGAAAATTGCCAGGGGGACAACCAGGACAACCACCACCAGGGCGCCGAATATCAACCCCCACCGTGACCGGTTCTGAGGCTGCTCTTTGGGTGTGCTTTTGGGTATTTTTCTGCTTTGGGTCTTCTTCTTGGCCATTTGACTCCGTGTATTGGAATATACTTTGAAGCTAGACCTTCACCATAAATGGAAGGACCATGGGGCGACGCTTTGTCTGCTCGTAGTAAAACTTATTCAATGTGTCCCTTACCTTGGTGTTGACGAAGCTCCATTGCGCTGAGCGGTCACCACCACGGTCAAGAACATGGGCTACTAGGTCCCGGCTCTCGTCCAGCATCTTCCGGGCTTCTCTGGTATCGACAAAACCCCGCGATACAATATCGGGGCGGCCCACCAGCTTACCCGTCTGCCGGTTGATAGCAATGATTACCACCACGATTCCATCTCGTGAGAGCATTTTCCTGTCGCGGAGTACAACCGTACCGATATCGCCTACACTCAGACCATCAACATAGACATTGCTCGAGGTAACGCGGCCGGCTAACTTAGCCATTCCCGGCTCAATCTCAAGGACTTCACCGTCTTCCATGACAAATATTCTATCGCGGGGAATACCGATTGATTCTGCCAGCTTGGCATGTTGGCTGAGGTGACGGTACTCGCCGTGGATAGGCACGAAATATTTCGGTTTGACCACGCTCAGCAGCAGTTTCAGTTCTTCCTGACTGCCATGCCCGTGGACGTGCACGGGGGCTATTGTGCTGTAAACTACGTTCGCCCCTTGCTTCAGCAGGTTATCCATTGTCTTGGCAACCAGCGCTTCATTACCCGGTACCGGGGTTGCTGAAATCGCTACCGTGTCATTGGGGACTATGTGGACCTGACGATGGTCACGGTTGGCCATGCGGACCAGGGCCGAAGTCGGCTCACCCTGGCTCCCGGTGGTGACAAAGACAATCTTGTTATTGGGTAATTTTTTAATTTCGTCGAGTCGCCCCAAAATACCGTCCGGGGCGTGGAGATATCCCAGGTCCAGCGCCATGCGTACGATGTCGCTCATGTTCCGTCCGATGACGAAGACACGGCGTCCGTACTTGGCGGCTGAATCAATCACCTGCTGAATTCGTGACACCAGTGATGAGAAGGTAGTGATGATTACCCTTCCCGGTGCTTCTGACATAATACGGTCCAGGGCTTCTCCAACTACTCTTTCCGATGGCGTGTAGCCCGGTAGCTCCGAGTAGGTGGAGTCGGAGAGGAGCAGCAGGACACCTTCACTGCCCAGTCGTGCCAGTCGGGACAGGTCAGTAGGTGCTCCGCTAACCGGGGTATGGTCCAGCTTGAAATCACCGCTGTGGACTATTGTGCCGAGGGGAGTCTTAATGATGAGGCCGGTAGCGTCTGGAATGCTGTGGCAGACCGGGAAAAACTCTATCTGGAACTTCCCCAGTGTTATTTTCTCCCCGGGTGATACCACCCTGAGGTCGGCCCCGGCGAGTGCCTTTCGCTCCTTGAGCTTAACTGATATCAGGCCGTTGGTGAGCTTGGTGGAGTAAACAGGTACGCCAAGCTGAGGTAGAACATAGGGGAGGGCGCCAATGTGGTCCTCGTGGCCGTGGGTGACCAGAATCCCCTTTATTTTGTTGCGCCTTTCCAGCAGATAGCTGATATCGGGGATTACCAGGTCGACACCCAGCATTTCTTCTTCGGGGAACATCAGGCCAGCATCGATTACGATGATGTCATCCTCATATTCGACAACCATCATATTCTTGCCGATTTCACCCAGTCCACCCAGGGGGATTATTCTTAGCTTCGGTCTGGCCATGATTCTAGACCTCGAACATGTCAAGCTGCTTCGGCTGTGGTTTGGCCTCTGGCATATCGGCGGTCTTTGTTAGTAGTGATGGAATCTTGTGCATGTCCTCTTCGATTACCCGGCGCAGGCTCTGCTGGTGCAGGGCAGCCGCCGGATGATACATTGCGAAGCAGATAGTGTCGTTCCGTTTTTGAGCGGTACCGTGGACCTTGCTGATCGCCTTTCCCGGAAAGAACCTTGCCATCGAGTAGCGACCCAGAGTGACAATTATCCTGGGACGAATTATCTCAATCTGGCGGTCCAGCCACCGGCTGCAATTGTTTATCTCGGTAGGAAGGGGGTCGCGGTTACCCGGCGGTCGGCATTTAATCACGTTAGCAATATAGACTTGGCTGCGGTTCAGGTTGATGGAGGCCAGCAGTTCGTCCAGGTACTTACCCGCCGGCCCGACAAAGGGGCGTCCCTGCTGGTCTTCGTGCCAGCCCGGCCCTTCGCCGATGAACAGTATATCGGCATCCTCGGCGCCTTCGCCGGGGACAGCATTGGTCCGGGTTTTGCCAATCTCGCATAGGCGGCAGCGAGTAATTTCCTCATTCAGCTCAGTCAGTACTGACATTGGTCTAGTTAGACGACATAAATTCTTGACCATCATAACATGGACACTCGGGCAAGTCAATCTGGCCTGAGTGTCTAACAGTACTGTGCCGGAATGACCAGCGACGGGCAAACAGGAAGGCCCGTTCTTTGTTGACACCAATATGGTACCGTTGTAGACTTCATTGGGGAGGAGAAATGAGCCTAAAAGACATTGACCCGGAGACCAATCGTGTCATTGAATTGGAGAAGAGACGGCAGACGGAAACAATTAGTCTGATTGCTTCTGAGAACCACGCTAGTCGAGCGGTGCTGGAGGCGCAGGGTAGTATTTTCACGGACAAGTACGCTGAAGGCTATCCCGGCCAGCGTTATTACGGCGGCTGTGAGAACGTTGACCTGCTGGAAAGCCTGGCAATCGAGCGGGCCAAAGAGCTGTTTCACGCTGAGCATGC
>CAZTBG010000028.1:26657-28620 GCA_964611805.1 uncultured Dehalococcoidales bacterium
ATGGCCCACATTGCAGGGCTGGTGGCCGTAGGACTCCATCCCAGTCCGGTACCGTATGCCGATGTCATCACCTCAACTACCCACAAGACGCTGCGCGGCCCACGGAGCGGGTTCATTCTTTGCCGTAAAGAGCTGGCATCGGCGATAGATGCCGCTGTTTTTCCCGAAATGCAAGGTGGCCCGTTGGTGCATGCTATCGCTGCCAAAGCGGTGTGTTTCCATGAAGCCATGCAGCCTGAGTTTGAGGATTATCAAAGGGCCACCATGAAGAATGCCTCCGTTCTCGCCGGGGAGCTTCAGCGACTTGGGCTGCGTCTCGTCTCTGGTGGGACAGACAATCACCTGGTACTGGTAGACCTCACATCCGTGAACGTCACAGGCTTACAGGCTGAGATTGCTCTGGAGGAAGCCGGTATTGTTACAAATCGAGACCCCATCCCCTTTGATAAGCGCTCACCCAGGGTGACCAGCGGCATCAGGCTGGGTACGTCGGCGGCAACCACGCGTGGACTTGGTCCGGACGAAATGAAGCGGCTGGCAGCGCTGATTGTGCGGGTACTCGCCAATATTGATGATGCCGGTGTTACCAGAGAGGTCAAGGAAGAAGTACGTCAGATAAGTACCCGTTTCCCGGTACCGGGTATTACTGGTTAATATCAGTGGATAGTAAAGCCCCCTCCCTACAAAGGGAGGGGGCTTTTTCATTTTGCGTGATTTCAAATGGTGCTATTATGTGTAGTTCTCGCGCTGGAAGATGGTGGCCATTCCCTGTCCACCACCAACGCACAGAGTGGCCAGTCCCCACTCAAGGTCACGACGGACCATTTCGTGGGCGATAACAGCCGCCTGTCTTGCACCGGTCATTCCCAGAGGATGACCAATTGCGATTGCTCCACCCTTGGGATTAAGCTTCTCTACTTCTTTGTCGGTGAAGCCCAGCTCACGCATGCTATAGACCACCTGGCAGGCGAAGGCCTCATTGATTTCGATGATATCGAAGTCAGAAATCTTCATACCCGTCCTCTTCAGGATTTTCTGGGTGGAGGGTACCGGGCCGATGCCCATTACCGTGGGGTCGACACCTACCATTACCGCATGCCGGAAGGTGCACATCGGCTTGTAGCCGAGCTCTTTGGCCTTCTCTTTGGACATGAGTAATACTGCACCGGCGCCATCACTCCTGGGACAGGAGTTGGCGGCGGTAACCAGGCCGTTCTCGCGGTAGGCGGGGGGCACCGCAGCGATTTTCTCCAGGGAGGTACCGCGCCGGGGACACTGGTCAACTTCAATGACCTCCGTAGAGCCGTCCTCGTAGTTAATGGTGATGGGGACAACCTCATCCTTGAAGAGTCCGGCGTCCTGGGCAGCGAGTGCCTTCTCGTGACTGGTCAGGGCGAAGGCATCCGAGTCCTCCCTACTGATGCCGTAGCGCATCGAGAGCTCCTCGGCAGTACGGCCCATGTCGTAAATCCACATCGGTACATCTGGCGGCAAGAATGCCGGCAGGAGGTTGGCCTTTTTCCAGTCCGGGGGATATTCTCCCTCCTCCTGTCCGCCGAGTAGGCGTGACAAATCTCCGCCTCCACCACCGGCACCGCGCTTGCCTATCTGCGACGGCGGTACCGGGCCACGGCGGTCCATTGTCTCCAGTCCGCCGGCAATGATGATGTCGGCATCGTCATTCATGATGTAGTGGGCGGCGATGGCGATGGCGTTAGAAGCGGAGGCACACTGCCTGGCAGTGTCACTACCAGCGACTGACTGCGGTAGTCCGGCAATCAGGACGGTATTCCGCGTCATGGCGTTACCGATGGTCGCTGCCGAGCCGATGACGACTTCTTCGAGGAGGTTCGGGTCCAGCTTATTCCTTTCTATTATTGCTTTCAGCACCGGGACCATCAGGTCGTTGGGACCGATGGCCCGGTAAACCCCCCGGTCTCCCGCCCGGCCGATTGGCGACCGG
>CAZTBG010000029.1:0-27429 GCA_964611805.1 uncultured Dehalococcoidales bacterium
AAGCCATCTTTAGATATTCGAGTAGACAAAGAGCCAACTAAACCGCGAATCTTACTTGAGTATGAAATGGATGGGGTTTATGTAACTAGAGATATGAAAAATGAGAGTAACAAGGTAAAGATGTTTGATAAGTTTATTGACGATTTGAAGATGTTACTTTCATAGTGTAACTAGCAATTCGAAAGGAAACCCCGTCCCACCCCCCTAATCACCCCACAGGTCTCTGGCGGCGTCCTCCAGACCCAATTCCAGCAGTTTATCTCTGGTCGGTTTACCGGTGTCCCAGTCCCACTTCCTGAAGTCGTAGTATTCCCGGAGCAGTACGTCCATGTCCGGGGACCGGTCGGCGGTGCCGCCCTCTTTTAGCTCCGTGGTGCAGACGGCGGGCAGCTTGTCGTCCTCCCTGGTTATGCCGAGCCTGTTGCTGATGGCCCTTTTCAGGTTAATCGACCTCTCCCCGACGGTATTAATGTCGAGCGGCGTGTAGTCCCAGCCAGTGATATTGCTCAGTATCTCGGCAATCTGGGTCAGGGAGATGGAGGAGAACTTGCAGAGGAGCAGGGAATCGTACGTATCCCTGTAGTTCTGGTACTTGGCGGCTGGCTCAGCCTTGCCCTCCGACTGGAACCTGTCACCGGACGCAATACCAAGCTCGGGCACCGAGCCAGCCATATCGATATTATAGTAATCGCCCTTGAGGTGACAGGCCCCCCGCGGGCCGGTGGCGTAGGAGATGGCCATGCCCGTATATGCCCTGACGTCATGCATCGGCATCTCCAGCCCCTTGACGTGGGCGGCGGTGGCGGGGTCGGCACCCAGCTCTTCAGCCATTCTCCGTGTCCCCTCACCCAGCAGCTTACCAATACCCTCGCGCCTGATTATCATCTCCACCAGATTTACAATTGTACCGCCGTCCCCCCACTCGAGCTTCATCCCAGCCTTCTTCTCGTCCAGAATGCCCTTCTCATAGAGATTCATTGCGTAGGCGATGGATACGCCCGCCGATATGGTGTCTATCCCCTGGGCGTTGCACAGGTGGTTCGCCTGCACGATGGAATCGAGGTCATTGTTCACACAGAGCGGCCCGAAGGCAACAGCCGTCTCGAACTCCGGCCCGTCAACTTCGCCAGCGTCCTTGCCGAAGTTCTTCACCACCCGGCCACAGGCGATGGGGCAACCGTAGCAGGCGTGGGCGGTTACCGTATGGGCCTGCCTCAGTGCCTCTCCGGTAACATGCTTGGCAGCGAACACGTTTCGACTGAAATACCTGGCGGGAACGTCTCCTAATAGCATCCCCATGTCCATATAGAGCAAGGTGCCGTATTCCCGGTAGACCATTGACATCAGACCGGACGAAAGTGTATCCCTGGCCTGCCTGGTCAACTCATTGATTTTCTCCTTATTGGCCACGTCCGACCTAACATCTCCGGTTACCGCGACCGCCTTGAGGTTCTTGGAGCCCATGAGCGTGCCCAGACCACAGCGCCCGGCAACCCTGCCACGGTCGTTGACCACACAGGCATACTTCACCAGGTTCTCACCGGCCTGCCCGATACAGGAAACACTCAGGCCCCTGTCCTTCAACTCGTCTTTCAGGGCTTGCTGGGTCTGATAGGTATCCTTGCCCCACAGGTGGGAGGCATCCCTGATTTCCGCCTTGCCATTGTTTATGTAAAGATACACCGGCCTCTCTGCCCTACCGGTGATGAAGATGCCATCGAAGCCGGCTGCCTTCAGCCTGAAAGGAAAGACCCCTCCCGTGGTAGCTTCACCCCAGATACCTGTCAGGGGGGATATGCCACACACCGCCGAGCGGCTCACCATTGGAATCGTTGTCCCCGTGAAAGGCCCGACGGCAAAGACCAGGGGGTTCTCCGGGGCGAGGGGGTCCATGCCGGGTCTAACATGGTCGTAAATCAGCCTGGCGGCCAGACTGGCACCACCGATATAGTTTTTGAGGTGGCCCTCTTCCATCTCCAGGGACCTGGTCTCGCCGGTATTCAGGTCTACACCAAGGAATCTACCGTTATATCCAAACATGCTTTACCTCGCTAAAAGTCTACGTCCCTGCCTTCATAGGCATAACGGAACAGCCTTTCGCACTGCTCCTTCGTGGCCGACCTCGGGCTCTGGAATGCAGAGGGGTCCTCAACGCTGTAAAGAGTTAATTTATCTATGTTGTCTTCAAAATCCTTCTCAGAAATCCCGAGACCTTTCAGGCTTAAGGGGACATCCAGCTCCGTAAACAGTGCCCTGACCTTCTCAATCAGGCCAGCAAATCTTTCTTCATCAGTGTCACCTCTGATATTCAGGGCATCACATATATCCAGATACTTGTCTGTCACTGTAGAGTAATACTGAAAGGCATAGGGAATAAGGATACCCACGGCAATGCCATGATGTATCGCAAAGAGCTTGCCCAGGGAGTGTCCCATGCTGTGGGTCAGAGCGACCCCGCCGTTGCCGAAGGCTATCCCCGCCATGCTGGCTGCCATGTGCATTCTCAACCTGGCCTCATGGTCGGCACCATCGTGGTAAGCCCGTGGCAGGTATTTAAAAATCATCTGGATAGCCCTCAGTGCCAGCGCATCGGTAAAATCATTGGTCATGGGAGACGTGACACAGTCCATAGAATGCGCCAGCGCATCCAGACCGGTACCCGCCGTGAGGTAGGGTGGCATACCACTGACAAGGTCGGGCACAAGTATCGAGAAATCGGGTAGCAGGTCACCATTCACAATAGGTATCTTCCGCTTCGCTTTGACATCGGACACAACCGCTACAGCCGTACAGTCCGAGCCTGTCCCGCTCGTGGTCGGTATTGCCACAAAGACTGCCTTCTCTCTCAGGCCAAAAGGTCTCAGCGGAGGAACAGTGGCCAGGTCAGTAATATCGGGGCGCTCGTAAAGTATCCAGGCTGCTTTGGCACCGTCTATCACCGACCCCCCACCCAGAGCCACTATCGCATCCGGTTCAAACTTGCTCATCGCTTCGGCACACTCTTTGACATTCTCCAGTGGCGCCTCCGGTTCAGCCCCGTCCCAGACCTCTGTGGTAAACCGTCTCCTCTGCATGGCAGCGCACACCCTGTCGGCATATCTTCCGGCATGTTTATCGGTAACCACGAAGGCACGTCTCTGAGCACACTTCAACCCCACCGCTTCAAAAACATTGGCCCCCCCACCCCTAACCTCAGAGAGCGCATTGGGCCCCATGAAAAGCCTGGGCATGCTGAACGATATCGACATTCCCCGGATGGCGCTGGCACCGGATAGAGGTAAGCGGTCTTTCACCGCAGCATCGGTAAACCAGTATGTCATAGTTCCCTCCTCCAACTTGGGCATTATCAGCAGGAGTCACGGCAGGTTATACCTGCCAAGCTTAACATATTTAATTGGTAGGATGGCCAAGACGAGATATGGCGCCGATGTGCCATATCCAATTTCTTGTACCAAATCGCCGTGAAACTCAACGCACATGCTTGACCACGCATTATCGTATCAATCAGTATAGATATTGTCAATGAGCCAAATTGTTTAATAATTGTTACCGGAATTGGCAAGGCTAACTGAATAACAACGTTACCTGGGGGTAACAGGCCGGGGGACAGCGCAAATATGGGTGCTGCTTTCCGGCTATCTCGCAGGGACAGGGTCAGGATGACTTAACGTCACTTTAACGTCAGGTGTCGGGTGTACCAGCCATATTACCCGAACAATACAAACGGACGAGGCCCTGGCTTAAAAGTGAATCGGGCCCCTAACCCGTTCCTTCGACATCGGTCAAAGTAAGGACTTCCCCACTCAGCTCGCTCCGGCTGACTGTCAGGATAGCCATGGACGCAGGGACCATGAAGGACGCGTAGGCCTGCCCCGGGTTCAAGAGCAAAGTGTCATTCAGCTTCAGGTTACAGGGCTCGTGGGTATGGCCAAACAAGATGGCATCGGCATCGGGGAATCGAAGAGCCAGCTCTTTTTCCAGACCATCGGGATGTCCGCCCCAGGGGGGATGTATCACTACTATCTTTCGTCCTTCAAGCTCGAACATGGCCTGATGAGAAAGCTGGTGTCTGATATTACTGGGGTCAGCATTTCCAAAGACCCCCACGAAATGAGATGCCAGTCGCCGTAGCTCATCAAGCACCCCCATACTCGTGAAGTCACCGCAGTGGACCACCCACTCCGTCTCTCTTACTGCCTGACGAATCCTGTCGGGTAGCTCCTGGAACGCCCTGACGTGGGTGTCCGAGATTACCAGTACCTGAGTCAACCCCTGTCACCTAATACAGCGACGACCAGGAGGCTGGGACCAGTGTGGGTGCCAATTACCGGGCTTGACCTTGAGATATAGATTCGCTCCTTGGGATAGAAGGAACTCAAATGTTCAATCAGTATCTCGGAGTCATCGGGAGAACCGGCATGCTCTACTGCCATCTTTTCAATGCTGGAGTAGCCCCTGGCAAAATCGCAAAGATGCTGTATTGCCTTCGCCCGGGAACGTTCTCTGCCGAAAGGAAAAATCTCGCCATCTTTCAAACCGATAATAGGATTGACATTCAACATGGAGCCAAGCAATGCCTGCGCCTTACCGATACGCCCCCCTCTGGCAAGATATTTGAGCGTATCAAATGCAGCCCGCATATCTACTCGAGAGATATCTTTCTTAACCAATCCTTCAATCTCTTCGAGGCTCGCACCGGCCTGAGCTGCCTCAGCAGCTTTAATTACCACCAACCCCTGCGCCATTATGGCCTGTGTTGAATCAATCACCTTTACCCGGCACTTCTTCTTCATCAACGCGACGGCCTGTAATGCCACCTCATAGGTAGCGCTGAGCTTGGATGAAATAGTAATAACTATTATCGAATCCGCATCCTCGGCCAGCTTATCATATCTCTCAGCAAACTCCCCCAGAGAAGGTACGGAGGTAGTCGGCAATATCTTGGCGCCAGCAAGATATTCATAGAACGTCCCAGCGGTCAGGTCAATACTATCGCGATATGCCATCTTACCGAAATGAACGTATAAAGGGATAACCGTGATATCCAGTTCCTGTACTGTCTGTGGTGGTACATCGGCCACACTATCGGTGACAATCTTAACTGACATATGTCCCCAACGTAACCCCCTGTTACTACCTATTTTCTGATGTTGCTATATTAAAGTCTCGAGGTTAAACTGTCAACCATTTTCGTAGTACACCACGTCACGTCGATTGAACAGATAGGTGAAGTAGCCAAATCCCTGACGGAATAGCTCTAATAAGCTAATAAAACGTAGCTACCTGCATATGCGTGGTTGGAACCAGGATGAGTCCAGCCCTCTTTACGCCTGTACCCTTCTCCTCAGTCTACCATAGTAAGGGCTACGTGAAAGATATATTGCTGCCAGTGGGTTGTGGCCGGTAACCCTGTCTTTGACCGCCAGTACCGTCATCGGCACCTGGCAGTATTTAATGAACAGGGAGTCGTGCCCCACGCATAGTCCAACGAGGATGGCAAAATCGACCCCTTCCTCATTTAATATCTCGGCCTGCGTAATGGGGTTACACATGGACTCATAGAGGTCAGGGCCCGAGATTTTCTCCTCCGGCCTGATGCCTATCCTTTCCTTGGGAACAGCACCCACCTTGCAGCATACTGATACGACGTCAAAACCGTTCCTTTCGAGAATATCAGCAACCATCCTCGCTTCATTAGCCAGACCCGAGCAGAAGGCAAGCCCCAGCCTCTTAAATCCGTTCTTGTGGGCAAACTGAATGGTCTCTTCTATCCTGGGGATTCGAGTCCTGATTCCAGCCGGGGTATGTTCGTAGCACTCAAACTCCTGCACAGAAGCCAGGCGGGCGAACTCCCGTATATCTTCCTTATCATAATTGCTGAGCGCCTTTTCTATAACATCTCTCTTCAGTTTGGTCGGACAAGAAGGCGGTGCCTCATCGAAGCTTGGACGCTCGTCAGCGGCGATATTCGGGTAACAGAATATCCCTGAACACCGGGTACATTGTGGACTCTCAGACATTCTTGTTCCTCCTTGCGAAAACACCCCCAACGCAATCATCACAGGTGGAGGGTGCTCAGATTAAGCAATAGCTACGATTGCCTCGGGCCAAGCTCCTCGTGCACTTTCTTGAGCCAGTCAGGAATAGGTATCTCCTGTGGACAGGCATCCAAACAATCGCCACACTCGATACACTGGTCGGCACGTTGTTCCTCTTCAATTCTCCCACCACGGTAATAGAACCGCCCTATGCGCATGTCATCATACATCA
Organism: uncultured Dehalococcoidales bacterium; assembly: GCA_964611805.1. Lineage (GTDB taxonomy): Bacteria > Chloroflexota > Dehalococcoidia > Dehalococcoidales > Fen-1064 > W589. The sequence goes on from CAZTBG010000029.1 coordinate 6,271, forward strand.
CAGCATCGTTATATATCTGGAAGTTGCGCGGGATATCCACGCCGTTAGGACAGGGCATACAATATCCGCAACCAGTGCACGGGATAGGACTCAAACCCTGATAGGCCTCCCGCACCCGGTCGTATAGTGCCAGCTCTTCGTCCGTCAGCATTCCCGGCGCAGAGCGAGAGGCTACTTGAACATTCTCCACCACCTGCTCCATGGCGCTCATGCCGCTGAGAGCTACTGAAATTTCCGGCTGGTCAAGGACCCACAGCAGTGCCCACTCGGCCGGACTGCGCTTGTGCGAAGCACTATCCCATATCTTCATTACCGGTTCGGGTTGCTTGCCAAGTTTTCCTCCGCGCAACGGTTCCATAACCACGACTGCCAGCCCCTTGTTCGCCGCATACTCCACACCCTTACGCCCCGCCTGAGTCTCAATATCCATATAGTTGTATTGGACCTGACAAAAAGTCCAGTCGTAGGCATCCACTATCTCTTTGAAGACATCGAGTTCATCGTGGAAAGAGAACCCCAGATAATCGAACTGCCCGGCAGCCATCTTTTTCTCGGCCCATTGAAGCACCCCCAGGTCGCGCACCTTGGGCCAGCTCCGACCGTTTAACCCGTGTAACAGGTAGAAATCGATTTTATCGGTATCGAGGCGCTCCATCTGCTCGTTAAAAAAGCGGTCAAAGTCATCATCCGACTCGCACATGCGAGCCGGTAGTTTCGTTGCCAGCTTCATTTTCTCGCGGTAGCCATCCTTTAGTGCCCGGCCAACAATGCGCTCGCTATTCCCACCATGATACGGGTAGGCCGTATCCAGATAGTTAACACCGTGGTCAATGGCATATCTAATCATCCGGATGGCCTCTGGCTCATCGACATTCGTCTGTTCGTTATTAATCACTGGCAGCCGCATCGCTCCAAAACCAAGGGCTGATACCTTCCAATCCAATTTACCAAACCGACGATACTGCATAAGTCCCTCCTTCCTCCTTCAGCTTGAAATTACAGCCGCACCGCAGATACGCGTGCTGAATACAAATATATTTAACCTCACTCCCTCAGAAAAAGCAAACACACACTAGTAAGCAGGCAAGGAAAAAGTCGTTTCAGCTATAAGCCGCCAGGGTTAAGCTACGACTATACATGCAGCGGTTCGCCGGAGTCAACGTGCTGGTGTGTGGGAATAACCAGGAGCCTTATCGCGGCCATCTCTATCAGGACAATAGCCAGGAAGCCGTAAATACGCTGTAACACTCCCTCAGCAGGAGCAAAGGCCGGAATCTGGGAAATTACAAAAGTAAGCAGGATGATTATCAGGAAAACGATGAAAATCCTCGCAAAAAGTCGCCATGTCGGGTCGTTACGATTGAGCCAGACGAAGACAAACGTCCCACCTACAAATGAGGAGCAACCGATAATTATCCAGACATTATGTAAAATCCCTGAAGCCGTCGACACGGATTCGGCTGTTCTTGGGTCATCAGAGAAAACACCCCCGAGCAGGAAACCAGCTCCGTGTAAAATATAAAACAGAAGCACCAGCCAGGCGAGACGATGCTCCCTTACGCTCCGGTAAAGCACGAATCCAAAGCCGAGAATCATGATGCCGTAGGTGATAAAACCGGTACTCATCCACCCGGGGTGAGGACTGCCTGTAGCCGCCAACTGGCTTATCGGGTCTGACACATGGTTATAGCCACTGGTTACGGCTGCACCGACGAATATAAGGGCTATCAGAATAATCGGGGCTACCACCCCGCAAAAGGCCAGTAACCTCCAGAGGAAATCCCTTCGATTCAAGGTATGAAATATTCTGAGTGTGAATGATAAGTCAGAGTCACGGTGAGAGGCTGAAGATGAACCTCGTATGACCGAGTTGAGCAACCGGCGATATCTTTGCTCACTTCTTCTTCGCTTGCCAGATGCTATACTCTCTGTCAAAAATGATTCCTTTCTTGACGTCAGCACCGCTCTTAGCTTTTGACAGGCCAGCTATAGCATACCTGACCGCCAGGAAAGCTGCAAGGAAGATAGTATAAGTAACCAGCATGCCCGAGCCATTCAGTTGCCAGACAAATACGGGCAGCGGGGTCAGCCCTATGTAAAGTCCCAGTACCGGATTGTGGGTGATAAAAACAACGACACAGGTAATACCAAAGCTAATGCCTAACTCCCGGGGCACCAGAGCCAGGAGTATCCCGAGGGTCGTGGCACCACCTTTGCCTCCTCTGAATTTCAAAAAAATCGGCCAGTTATGCCCGATTATCGCGGCGAAGCCGGCAGTGTATACCCAAACAGAAGAGAGGCCCAGCCACCGGGCAATATACACCGCCAGCATACCTTTGGCCATATCGGCTATCCAGACGGCATAACCAGCCCCCCTGTCTATCTCACGCATGACATTCAGAGCACCCATATTACCGCCACCTACCTGCCGTATGTCCACCCCACTCTTAATGCGAGCAGCAATATAAGCAAAGGGGATGGAACCCAGCAGATAGCCGGCAATGATGGCTGATATCGTGCTTACCATCTGTAATCAACCCCCTGTGTCTGTATACTTTACAACTGGCAATCAATTCTTTCAAGTAGGTCTTTGATACCTGCTAGCCACCAGCGTGTAACTAGAGTGTTATTTAAAGAATTTATTAACTTATGTAAATCTCAGCAGGAACAAGCCGGAGAAAGCCATGAACGAGACCTATTGATAGAAGGCAAAACCGACCGTGCCGGTACCACAGGCATAGCCCATTACCGGAGTCAACTCGGTAATCCACAGCTCAGCACAATTGAACTCGGACGCTATCCTCTCCTTGAGCTTTTCCGCTTCCTCTGGCGCATAGGCATGCATTACGGCAACATGCACCTCACCCTGCCCCACCTTCTGCCTCATCATGCGGAGAATACGATTTATGCCGCTTTCTTTTCTCCGCACCGCCCCAACAAACCGTATCAGACCGTTGGAACTGGAGAGTATTGGCTTTATATTCAATCGGGAAGCTACCTGGGCAGCTATCTTGGGTATCCTACCGGTACGATATACGTAACGGACAGTGTCCAGGAGAGCGAGAAAGTTGACCCTACTCCTTATATCATCAGCTATTTTCAACACTTCCTCAAAGGTCCTGCCCTCTTCGGCAGCTTGCGCTGACGCCAAGGCAATAAACCCCTCAGCAGCCGTAACAGTCTGCGAATCAAGTACCTCTATGGAGATATCACCAATCTCATTTTCGGCCTGTTTCACCGCCAAACGGGCTATATTATAACCAGTGCTTATCTTGGACGAGAGAGTGATACAAAGAATATTTTTCGAGTACTTGCTTGCCTCACGAAAAGCCTCAAGATAGTGACCGGGCGATGCTGGCGATGTGCTGAAATTGTCCGGGTCCTGTAACACCATCTCGTACGCCTCCGACGGGCTTACGTCCAGCACATCACGATATATCTTGCCCCGAAAACAGATATTGATTGGCACGATTGTAATCTTGTGTTTCTCAATGGTCTCAGGGGTAAGATTGGAGACGCTATCAGTTACAATGGCTACATTTTGCACGAAGTCCCCTTCCCGACACACCCAGCCTTCTGTCGATTGGCATTCCCACATCCTTTGAATACCTAGATACTCTAGGTATATTATCCTAAAAAGTCTATGCTGTCAAGTAACAAAAACCAGTCCGACGCCTTCGGAAAACAGCAGGCAGCCAGCACGACAGCACCTGGTAAAAACCACGGAAAGACAGAAATAACAGGGCCTTTGGCTGTTCGTCTCACTATGCTATAATGCGCCTTAGTGTCCATCAACCGTCGGGATAATGCCAGCACACCAGCCGGGTGAGAATCAGCTATGATAACGCGTTATAGATAGGAGACACACTGCATGCCAAAACGGACTGACATCAACAAGGTAATGATAATTGGCTCTGGACCTATTATCATTGGGCAGGCCTGCGAGTTCGACTACTCAGGGACACAGGCCTGCAAGGCTCTAAGGGGACTTGGCTACAAGATTGTGCTGGTGAACTCCAACCCGGCCACAATCATGACTGACCCTGGCATGGCAGATATCACCTATATTGAGCCATTAAACCTCGACCGCATGATTCAGATTGTTGAAAAGGAACGACCGGACGCACTGCTGCCGAACCTGGGAGGGCAGTCTGGTCTCAATCTCAGCTCCGAACTCTACCGCTCCGGCACCCTCGATAAATACGGTGTCCAGATTATTGGTGTCGAGGCTGACGCCATCGAACGTGGTGAGGACCGGATAGCCTTCAAAGAAACGATGAACCGCCTCGGTATCGAGATGCCGAAAAGCACCGCCGTGTACAGTGTGGAGGACGCTGAGCAGGTGGCCGCTGAACTGGGATACCCGGTGGTCATCCGTCCCGCCTACACGATGGGGGGTACTGGTGGAGGCCTGGTCTATAACGTCGAGGAACTACGAGTAGTTGCCAGTCGCGGCATCTCCGCCAGCCTCATCGGGCAGATACTTATCGAGGAATCCGTGCTCGGGTGGGAAGAGCTTGAACTGGAAGTGGTCCGGGACGCCAAGAACCAGATGATTACGGTGTGCTTCATCGAAAATGTCGATGCCATGGGCGTCCACACCGGGGACTCCTACTGCACGGCCCCAATGCTCACAATCGCCCCGGAACTTCAGGAACGACTGCAGGAGTATTCTTATCGTATCGTTGAGGCAATTCGAGTAATCGGCGGTACCAATATCCAGTTTGCCCATGACCCCAAAACAGGCCGTGTCGTCGTTATTGAAATCAATCCGAGGACGTCACGTTCCTCAGCACTGGCTTCCAAGGCAACCGGCTTTCCGATTGCGCTGGTTTCTTCCAAGCTGGCGGGCGGGCTAACGCTGGATGAAATCCCGTACTGGCGGGACGGTACCCTGGAGAAGTACACTCCGTCCGGAGACTACGTGGTCGTCAAATTTGCACGCTGGGCATTCGAGAAGTTCCGGGACGCCGAGGACAAGCTCGGGACACAGATGCGGGCTGTCGGTGAGGTTATGAGCATCGGCAAGACCTATAAGGAGGCTCTCCAGAAATCAATCCGGTCACTGGAAAACGGCCGCTACGGCCTGGGATTTGCCAAAAATTTCCACGAGAGACCGCTTGCTGAATTGATGGAGATGCTTAACGTACCCACCAGTGAACGTCAGTTCATTATGTACGAGGCGCTTCGCAAGGGTGCCGGCATCCAGGAGCTTTACGAGAAAACATACATAAAACCCTGGTTCATTGAGCAGATGAACGAGCTGGTCGAGCTTGAGGAACGAATCCTGCAATTCAAGGGCAGGATGCTGCCGGACGAACTCCTGATTCAGGCAAAGAAGGATGGATTCGCCGACCGCTACCTCGCACAACTCCTCAAGATATCGGAAAAGGATATCCGGGCCAAACGTATTTCCCTGGGAGTTAGCGAGGCATGGGAGCCAGTGCCGGTCAGCGGGGTCGAAAACGCCGCCTATTACTTCTCCACCTATAATGCCCCCGATAAAACGCTGGCGAGTGACCAGCGCAAGGTGATGGTTCTCGGTGGAGGCCCAAATCGTATCGGCCAGGGGATAGAGTTCGACTATTGCTGCGTTCATGCTGCCTTTGCCCTGCGTGATATGGGATTCGAGACCATCATGGTCAACTGTAACCCTGAGACCGTATCGACGGACTACGATACGTCCGACAAGCTCTACTTCGAGCCACTCACCGTTGAGGATGTCCTCAGTATCTACGAGAAAGAGAAGCCAGAGGGCGTGATAGTCCAGTTCGGAGGTCAGACTCCACTGAATATTGCCAATGAGTTGTCTGAAGCCGGCGTTAGAATACTGGGGACCTCACCTGAAACAATCGACTTAGCCGAGGACCGTGACCGCTTCCGGCAGATGATGCGGCAGGTCGGAATACCTATGCCGGAATCCGGTATGGCCAGCAACCTTGAGGAGGCACTGCTCGTGGCCAATCAAATCGGCTATCCCCTGATGGTGCGGCCTTCCTACGTCCTCGGCGGACGGGGTATGCAGGTTGTCCATGACGAAGAAATGCTTAGGGAGTACGTCACCGCCGCCGTAGATGTTACCCCTGACCGCCCTATTTTAATCGATAAATTCCTGGAAAACGCAATTGAAGCAGAGGCCGATGCCATTGCTGATGGTACCGACGTCCTTGTACCGGCCATCATGGAGCATATTGAACTGGCCGGAGTGCATTCCGGCGACTCCGCTTGTGTAATTCCACCGGTCAGCATCCCTGAGAAACATCTCAAAACCATTAACGAGTACACCAAAAAGATTGCGCAGGAACTCAACGTCTTGGGGTTAATGAACATTCAGTATGCCATTGCTCAGGACACAGTGTATGTGCTCGAGGCCAACCCCCGGGCATCCCGGACAGTTCCGCTGGTCTCGAAGGTGTGCAATGTGTCTATGGCACGTATCGCAACTCAGGTCATGCTCGGCAAGAAGCTCGACGAACTTGACCTGAAACCGCGTCGGATACCGCACTTTGGTGTAAAGGAGGCGGTCTTTCCCTTTAACATGTTCCCTGAGGTAGACCCACTCCTCGGCCCGGAGATGCGGTCAACAGGTGAGGTGCTCGGAATCGCCGACTCATTTGGTAATGCCTTCTTCAAGGCGGAGGAAGCAGCCAAGCAGCAGCTCCCCACAGAGGGTACGGTCCTGATAACAGTATCAGAGATAGACCGCCCCGCTGTGGCAGAGGTGGCCCGGAGCTTTGATAAGCTTGGTTTCAAGATAAAGGCAACGCAGGGTACCCGCCAGTTCCTCAGTAGCCTGGGTATCGAGTCTGAACTGATTTTAAAGATGCACGAAGGCCGCCCGAATATCACCGATGGCATCATGAATGGGGAAATCCAGCTGGTCATCAATACCCCAGCGGGAAAACTCAGCCAGTACGATGACTCCTACATTCGCAAAACGGCCATAAAATACAAGGTGCCATACATTACTACTCTGGCAGCCGCCGCCGCGGCAGCTAAAGGAATAGCTGCGTACCGCCAGAACAGGACCAGCGTGAAGTCATTACAGAGCTACCACTCAGAAATAGGTTGATGCAGATACTGTGATGTTCTATGAGACTGTGAACCATTCGAAGCTACACAAGTTAGCTACTGGAGATTTCGTACGCGTGGTAAGAATACCGCCACCATAAGGGTCACGGCAACAAGCACCATAGCAAATCCACCGACCGTCCACTCTACGCCTATGGCAGTATCGGCCATCAATCCGGCGACAAAGGTGCCAAGGCTGGTAAAGCCGAAATTCATAGTATATATGCTCATGACACGCCCGCGATAGTCGTCATCCACGTAGTACTGCACCAGCGTATTGCCGAGGGTCATTCGCGCCGCCTGACCCAGCCCCACCACCACAATCAGAACAATGGAGAGAGGCCAGGATTCGGAGAAGGAGAAGCCAATCAAAGCTGAACCCAGAACGAGACAGCCGAACAGCAGCAGCATGCCCCGCCTCCTGTTTGGCAGGGAGGCCAGTACAAGGGAACCAAGGATAGCACCAGCCCCTGATATACTCAACAACATACCCAAACCAGCCGGCCCCACCATCAGGATATCCTCGGTAAAAATCGGCATCAGTACTATGTATGGCCGGGATAGAAATATTACAATGAGTAGGAACACCAGCAGCAACAGTATGGTGGTCCTGCTCCTGACGTAGCGTAGTCCTTCCCAGATATCGGCAAAAACGCTTCTCCTGATTGCGGTTACTTTACTGGTACGCGGCATTAATATGATAAATATTACCGCCACGAGGTACATGCCTGTCATAGCGAAGTAGACAACCTTAAAGTTATAGTTGTCGCCGATAAGGAAACCGGCTACCGCCGGAGCGATGAGTCGTAGTGTGTTCATCGCCATATTATTCAGGGCAATAGCATTCATCAACTGCTTTTCACCCACAATCTCAGGGACAATCGCCTGGCGCGAGGGCGCCATGAGACCCATTACGGTCCCCTGAAATACAGAAGCCACAATCAGAATCCACCACGAGCCGGCACGCTCAGCACTGAGATAGCCAGTGGTAAGACTCAGGGCAATACCAAGAGAGATGGCCGCTGAACATAACTGACCGACAAGCAGGACATACTTTTTCTGGACCCTGTCAGCGATAACTCCGCCGAACAGGGCCAGAATAAGCATGGGCAGGGCGTTAGCCAGGGACATCAGGCCCAGAATGGTGGCCGAGTCGGTCAGATGGTACACCAGCAGGGAGCGAGCCATCATCTGCATGTTCGCTGAAGCGCGCTGCCCCAGAAGAGCACCGTAGTAGAGACGAAAAACAGGGTTCTTAAATGACTCAAAGGTCCTCAGACCGGGCAGCGATATCCTGCCACGACCACTCCTGCTTGGCCTGTGTTCCTCATCATTGAAGTTATTCGTGTCCTGCCGCATTGTTTTTACACACTAAAAAAACAGAGGCTGCTCGTAGAGCAGCCTCCAACCCCTAAAGCACACTTGGGATATTATATGGCAATGCCGTAACCTGGGGCAAATCAGGAATAAAATAGATGGCGATACCGTACAATCTCAGAAATAATGAACTGGTTATAAGAAACGACGGAAGATTTAAGGGCTACCTTTAATTGTCAATTATAGGAGCGGCGGCCCAGTGTTGTGAGTAAGCTTGGGGCTTGTTGCCATTCAGCGCACTCATAACCACCTGCAGGTAATCCCTGAGCAATCTGGGCATCAGGTAGTCTCTCCGCACGGACTCTCGGCCTGCTTTACCTATACTCTTTGCCAGTGTCCGGTCATTCAAGAGGATTACCATGCTTCGAGCACATGATACAGTGTCGTCCACCAGAAAGCCGGTCTTTCCGTCGTTTATCTGAAGCCTGATTCCGCCGCAATTTCCACCAACCACGGGAGTCCCTTTCCACATCGCCTCCGCCACGGTCAGACCGAACCCCTCCCTGATAGACTTTTGCACAATAATATCAGAGCCCGACTGAAAGGCATCCACCTCCAGGTCTCCAATAACCAGGGGGTCAGAGAAAAGGTGTATATCAGGGTCGCATCCGGCATACTGCTGAACGCTGCTGAGGACCTCCAGAGCTTCATAATCATCGTTTGCCGTCATGGCCCCAACCAGTGCCAACTGCAGCGAAGGAACCTCTTTCCTGGCTAATCGGTAGGCGTCGATTACTCCCCACGGGTCCTTCCAGCGGTCGAAGCGCGATACCTGCGTCACAAGAGATCTGTCCGGGTCTATCCCAAGCCCGGCCAGTACTTCTCGCGCCTGGCTAAAACCCAACGGCCTGTGCTTCGGTATTAACGGGTCAATAGCGGGAGGAGACACAAATACCCTGTCCGCATTATTGTCTTCCGGAAGGTATTCCGGCATACTGGCCATTATCATCTTGTAATCGCTCATGTACGAGCGCAGCAGCTCCATGACCGTCCTATTAGGTCTGGTGGCATCAACATGGCATACCCAGACACCGGCAGGAGCACCCAGATAGTGAAGCAAGGGCAAGACCTGAGCATCGTGAATGAGCCACAGGTCTGCGGTTAGTCCCATCACTGCCGCAGCGTTTGCGGCTTCCTTATTATGCCTCTGATAAAGGTCAATATCATCACAGCACAGACTCTCACCATCACCCTGGAGGCAGTGGTGCAGATTCTTGCCGACCCGGAAAAATGCGCTATCCGGTTCAATGACGTACCACTCAGCCTCAATCCCGACACTGCGCATAAGAGGCACCAATGATTGCAGGATTTCAGCCACACCTCCGCCAGCAGGGGTGGCATTAACATGAACAATACGCACTCCCCGCAGCTTTTCGGCAGTAGTGACTATCTCCGATATAAGACCATCGGGAACAAAGCCAGAATACTGAGCAAGTTGTATTTCCTGCGTCGGGACCCTGAGCATAAGATATGTCTCCTCCAATTACCCCCTTCTTAGCTCTATTAGCCCGGCACCGGATGGCTCTACTTGTTGAACTGGTTCGTGACCAGATACTATTGCCGAGCACTTGTTATAACTATTGCTTATTACTTATTACAATTGTAATATTGAGCAATAACTTCATATATCCCGCAAAGGTACTCAATACAGTAGTACTTTAAGCAACAGTACTTTCAGGTTAGTGTTAGACAAAGCTAGCCCCAAAAGACCAATTGGTAAAATGGCCAGTCCAACTCCTTTGCCTGTGAGAATACCATCGTAGATGACTATAGCTTCGAGAGGTTGGAAAAAGGTTAGAGGAGGGGCATGATTTGATTAGAGTTCAAGTGGCTGTGCGGGCATCCGCAGATAATTCCCGAAGCAGGGGCTAAGGGCACCGGACTGTAAAAAAACAGGACAACAGATGGTCCTGCCTCATTATTTCCTTCGCTTCTGTAGCTTATACCAGGGGTGGAAACTAACGATACATTGGGAACAGATTTCCTTATTTATCGCACCATTTACGGTCATGTTTATAGCCATCAGCTGGTCGGCAAGCAGGTAAGGAAGGAGAAAGTGCTCTTTAACATATTGCCTACCTTTCTCCCCGACGGCTGCAGCAGCTTCAGGATTTTCCAGTAAAGAAAGTACTTTCTTTGCCGTTCTGTATGGTGTCTTGTAGAAGTACCCGGTCTCGTCTTCCCTGATTTGAAGAGGTATGGCACCTACTTCAGCAGCTATTACCGGTTTGCCTTTCCACAATGCCTCAGTAACCACCAGCCCGAAGCCTTCCCTCGTCGATGGTTGCATGATAACGCGGGCAGCCCGTTGGATTGCATTTACCTCTCTATGGTTCTCCAGACGGTCCGCCAGCGAGAGATTGAGCACACGGATGTCCTTATCATCCTTTATTTCGTCATATATATTGGCCAGAATCCTCTCACCCTCAGGGTCGTCGGCAGCCAGGGCGCCCGCCAGTATCAGCTGGCACTCCTTCTCCTCTCTGACCCGACGAAAAACGGCGATAGTCCTGTCTATCCCTTTCCAGGGGTCAAACCTGCCTACCTGGGCGATTATAGGAACACCAGGGTCTATCTGGTACTTGGCGAGAACGCTGTCTATCTCAGCCTGTGTCAGTTCCCGGTTCTTCTCGGAAAGGGGGTCAATGTAGGGAGGAATGATGAACTTGGGCAGAGGCCAGAGTGATACGATATAGTGTGCTGCCGTAAATATGGCGGCGTCATAATATTCCATCCAACGCGTGACGAAACCAAAGAGCCCGGGATTGGTCGTTAGAGTCTCCTCTTCAACATCAATGTGACATCTCCATAGCCATTTCTGCCCCTCCTGCCGAAGCCACTGGGCCAGGCCTAAAGGCTGCGGGTCATGAATCAGCACTACATCTGGACGATAGTCAATGATGTTCGTGTCACAGCATCTGGCAATATTATCGGTATAGGTTTGTTCCATCCCCGGAGTGAATTCCCCCTCTTTGCCCTGCAGCAGATTATGCAAGCTCTTCGTGCACTCAAAGTATTCCTCGTCACCCTGGACAACCTTCCATTCGGCGTCAATGCCAAGCTCATTTAAAAGGGGGATGGAGCTATAGAGAATCTCGGCCACACCACCACCTTCGGCAGTAGAATTTATCTCCAGCAGCTTCAGACCTTTTATCTTTTGGGCCGCCCTGTACAGCCTTTCTATTTTATCATCACCCACGATAGCAGCATAGGCCTTCACCGGAGGAGTCGATAGAGGACAGAAGTCCTTTCTCTTGCTGTAGACCGTACCATCAGCCAGGATAGACGTGCCATCATTCGGTTCTACCATTCAAAAACCCTCACCTCAGAGGACTCGTGACCTAAAACTGGACTACTCTCAGCGCATGTGCTAAACTACTACGCCTGTGAGCATTATAACAGCCACGAACACTGACCTCAATACCATGTATCCGTCTGGCACCGAAAGATACTTAAAATCTCTGGCGACTGACTCACAGCAAGCAGGCGTGGATAATATATGGTAGAATAACGATAGCTATCTTCACCAGTAGTGCCCCCCTTAAATCTATTCTGGGGCAAGAGCTTCCATATGTTAATGATACAGGGTAGTGATACAGGGGGCAGGAGGTAGGCCATATGTCTAGGCTATTGCTCGTTTCTAACCGGTTACCGGTTAGCATCGAAAAAAGTAAAAGAGGGTTGCGTTTCGAGACCAGTGTTGGGGGACTGGCTACGGGTCTGAGCACGTTCTACAAATCACGTAATAGTACCTGGATTGGATGGCCTGGCATCGACCTGGATACGGTAGGGGACAAATTAAATGATGTCATGGCAAAGCTGCGAGAGCAAAGATTGCACCCAGTCTCTATCTCTGAGCAGGACTTTGAAGGTTACTATCACGAATTCTCTAATAAGACCATCTGGCCCCTTTTTCACTACTTTCCCTTATACGCATTATACGATACGGAGTCATGGCGGGCTTATACACGAGTTAACGAAGCCTTCGCTAAGGCAGTCGTGAAAGTTGCCCGCGACGGTGACATCATCTGGGTGCATGATTATCACCTCATGCTATTGCCACGACTCATCAGGAGGAAGCTGGAGAACGCCACAATAGGGTTTTTCCTGCACATTCCCTTCCCATCCCTTGAAGTGTTTCGCTTACTGCCATGGCGCAGTGAAATTTTGCAAGGGCTTCTGGGCGCAGACCTGGTCGGCTTTCACACCTATGATTATGCCGGGCATTTCCTTGATAGCGTTCGTAATCTACTGGGCCACGAGGCTACCATGGGGCAAATCACCGCTGATGACCGCCTGGTGAAAGTAGATATCTTCCCTATGGGAATCGACTATGAGCGCTATTCCAGCGCTGCCCGAAACCGAAAAGTTAGCTCAGAGGCCAGTGAGTTCCGCGAGAGGCTGGGGGGCCGCAAGGTAATACTGTCAATAGACCGTCTCGATTACACCAAGGGCATCCTCGAGCGACTCGCAGCCTATAATCTCTTTCTCGAAAGGCACCCGGGACAGAGAGAAAGGCTGGTTCTTGTTCTGGTTGTAGTCCCCTCCCGAACCCTGGTGGAACAATATGCCCTGCTTAAAAGTGAAATAGACGAGCTTGTCGGTGCAATCAATGGGAAATACGGCACGATGGGCTGGACTCCTATCTGGTATCTCTACCGTTCTTTACCATTCCACTCCCTTGTGGCCATGTACTGTATCGCTGACGTCGCGCTGGTGACTCCAGTACGAGACGGGATGAACCTCATCGCAAAGGAGTACATAGCGACCAGGTCAGATGGTAAAGGAGTCCTGATACTCAGCGAGACCGCCGGCGCTGCTAGGGAGCTGGGGGAGGCCATTGTTATAAATGTCAATAACCAGGAAGAGATGGTACAGGCGCTGGAAAGAGCCCTGGCAATGCCGGAGGAGGAACAGATTGAGAACAACAGGACGATGCAGAAACGCCTGATGCGCTATAACGTGCAGCGGTGGGCTGAGGAGTTTATCGACAGGCTGCTCCAGACCAAGAAACTGCAAGTAGAGGCGGAAGTGAAGACACTGACTTCCCAAGAACAAAGGGGGTTGGTCAATGACTTCTTACAAAGCAGCCGAAGGCTAATTCTGCTTGATTACGATGGCACGCTTGTATCCTTTACGGGAAAGCCGGCGTGGGCAAGGCCAAGTGATGAGATCACAACGTTGCTCCAGGGACTCGCTGGGGACCCTCGTAACCAGGTGGTACTCATCAGCGGACGGGAAAAGGACTCCATAGACGAATGGTTTGGCAGCATGAACATTGGACTGGTCGCCGAACATGGCGTGTGGGTTAAAGACGAGGGTGGTGAGTGGGAGCAAACGCTGGAAATAACTAATGAATGGAAGGAAGAAGTACGCCCAATCCTTGAACTCTGGGTGGACAGGACCCCCGGCTCATTCATCGAGGAAAAGAAGTTCTCTCTGGTCTGGCACCACAGGAGGTGTAACCCCTCACTCAGTGAAGTGAGAGCCAGGGAACTGGTGAAGGAACTCACGCACCTCACAGCCAATCTCAACCTCCATGTGCTGGAGGGCAGTAGAGTGGTTGAGGTCAAGAATGTCGGTGTTAACAAAGGGCAGGCGGCCTCACGGTGGCTCTCAAGAGAGAAGTGGGACTTTATACTGGCAGCTGGAGATGACCTGACCGATGAAGACGTCTTTCGGGTGCTCCCCGCCACGGCGTGGTCAATTAAGGTCGGCTTTGGTGCATCCGGTGCCAGATTTTGTCTCGGCTCCCCAACCCAGGTAAGGTCCCTGCTAAAAGAAATGATTAGTGCGCCGTTACTGCCGCAGCGGCAAATAACTATGTCAGGAATTCTACAGAGGCACGAGCGCTTCGGCTACTGACGAGAAAATATCCTTAGGCACCCGACTAGGTCGGATGAAGGTCTGTTGCTCGTTACCTCAAGTATATTGCTGGCGAAGCTCACGATTTGAATTGCTATTATCTGTTTTGCATGATGAAGAAAACCGAACTATTGAGCTCAGGGTTCTTCTCAAACATGTCTATTTCTCGCTGGGAATTGTGAACTGCTTCAAGAACCTTCGGGTCATCAGCATATTCAGCTAGAGTTTCCGCAATGAGTTTTTTCAGTGGAGCAAAATACTCCGCCCTCCAGACGTCTTCGTTCAATAGGAAGTGACCAAGTAACTCGTAGCCGCAGCTTGCAATTAACCTCAGTTTCTCGTCGATGTTGCCCTGCTCGTCATGAACCACCATGTATCCATTCGGCTTAAGGAGCCGTCTCCATTCCCGGAGCCCCTTTTCAAAACCAACTACGTGTATACAGCCTTCAGACCAGATGATATCGAATCTCTCGTCAGAGAACTCCATATTGAAAACGGAACACTTCATTGTTTTAACTCTATCCGATAATCCTGCCCGGAGGATCTTTTCAGCAAGTATATCCAGAGTAGACTGGTCAATATCCAACCCAATGATTTCTCCGTTGCTTAACCTCGCCAGCTCCATTGTCGGAACGCCGGAGCCACAGCCCACGTCAAGAATTCGTGGACTATCCATTTCTGGCAGCATGCGAAATGCCCTTCTTGTATATTTAAGGAGGCGCTTTCTTACCCGCTCTTTTTGCCTCTGAAAGCGTAGTTCTTGGCCTGCGATTGTCTTATCTCCGTTTCGGCAATTTTGTTCCGCCGCTTCCATGCCCTGATGATTCCTAAGAAGATATTCATGCCGGGCACCCTTTGCATATAGTTGATATACTCATCGCCAAATTTTTCGACGAGGCGTTTATCTTCCTCTCTGGTGCTCAAGCACAGAAACACGGTTCCAATAGCACCCAAGATGGCAAATAGCCAGTGTGGATACAATAGCACAGTAGTTAGGAAAATCGCATAGATTCCCCCTGTGTATTGCGGGTGCCTGACGACAGCATAAATCCCGGTATCAACCAGACGAGTGGTATATACGAATGATTTACCCTTGGGGACGCCGCCGCGACGGGGGAAAAGGACTATCGGCGCCATCACCAGCACCATACCGAAAGCCCAGACTATACAACCTATGATAGTTAATACAAGGTATGATTCAACTTCCAGAACACCGGTTAAGACGAGGGGGTTTGCCGGGAAACAGACGATACACAGAATAGTAAATATTGAAGTCCAGAGGATTTCCCTCCAGTTTTTCATCCGTAACCACCATTTATTCAGTTAGTCTCTTTCTGGAATGATTGATGGAGAGCAAGCACGGCTCTCTTTACTTGGCACCCATTCAGGTGTTTTCACCTTGAGCAACGGTCACGCCGTCCTGATTTTTAAGAGTCCACAAATAAGTCACGAATACCCTGTCGCCTTTTGAGGTCTCCTTTCTGCCGATTACTTCGGCTTCTGCACTCAGGGTATCGTATGGATAGACTGGAGAGAGTAATCTCAGATTGTTAAGTCCCGTGAATATGGCACTTCCCAGGAATTTGCCAAGCAAGGAGAACAATATCGCCAGTGACATTGCTCCCGGTAGCAGTCTGCTTTTCATACCGAAAGCCTTGGCCGCTTCGTCGCTAAGAAAAGCTGCTCCCCTCATGCCAGTGATATTGCAGAAAATGTCCAATTCTGTGGGAGTAATGAGCCGCGTCTCGTCGCTCACATACTTCTCACCGATAACCCTGTCTGCAAGTCGTTTTTCTGCCATCTTCAAGCACCCCCTTTTAAATGTATGACCCTTTCATTTGAAATATACCCTTATTAGCTTCAGACTATACTTATCCTTTAGTTGGAGCTGGCTACGGCAATGTAAAACGGGTACCGGCATTGTTCAGGAAGAAAATGTCTCCAAACTCTTGAGCCAATCGTGCCGAAGAATAGAAACCAGTACAATGGGAAACGCCCAGCCGTTGAATCCCCATGCCTCTGAGTTCGGCTGCGGTCTTCTCCATCCGTTCCTCAGAAGCCCCCAGGAGATGAGTGCCCCCAATAACAGCGTAGACCAGCTCTTTGCCGGTGAGGTTCTGCGCATGGCGCAGGGTATTAATGATGCCCCGGTGGGCACAACCAAGAATGACGACCAGGCCAAACTCGGTATCAATAATGAGTGCCAGGTCGTCGGCGAGAGGGTCCGGCTTAAGCTCACCACCTTCTTGAACAAACAGGTGACTGTCAATCTCTTCATAGCCAGTAACCATCGGGATTTCCCCGGTAGTCAGGATATTCTCGGTGATATGGACCGACTCTCTCACCAGATTGAAGCGGGCTCCAAGAGCCTCCAGCTCCTCCCGTAAGAACGGAATCCTGATACTACGCGCGATTCCCCCCCTGCGTTTGGTATATTTATCCGCCCAGATATCGGGGTGGGCAATTATCTCCACATTGCCCGTCAAGCCGAGTACGTCTCGCAAGCCGCCGGTATGGTCGGCATGACTGTGGCTGAGCACTATCCGGTCGATAGATGTCAGGTCCACCTCCATCAGCCGGGCGTTGTGCACCGCCGTAAAGCTCAGTCCGGTATCCACAAGAACTCGCACTCCGTCAGCCTCAACCAGAATGCTGAGTCCCCACTCTCCGAGGCAGCCGTAGTTTGCCGTGTTCTCACTTAGCGTGGTTATCTGTATTTCCATTAGTCCTTTCTCGCTTTCTCTACCCGTCCCGGTAGGTTTCTGTCTTCCGGGTAGGTAGTCTTTCTTTGAACTGGTCAATGATGTACTGGCAGGCAGCAAAGCCCTCACCACGATGGGCTGAGGCTACAGCAACCACCAGATTAATTTCCCCGACCTTCAGCTTGCCTATCCTGTGGGATATAGCGACGTTCTCTATTGACCACCTGCGCCTGGCTTCATCGGCTATTTCTTGTAATGTGCTGGAAGCGCTTCCCCCAGGGTCTTGGTATTCTACCGAAAGAACCGGTCTACCCTGAGATTGGTTGCGAATCAGCCCGACGTAGGTGACGACACAGCCGCTACCGTCACTCTTCACCTTTCCAACTACTCGCTCGGGAGATAGCGGGGTTTCGGTAATTTCAATCATGTTAAACACTTTCAGAGATAATACTTACTATCTGTGGTATGGATTCCCCCAGTGAATTTATCATATTGGCGTCCTAGCGTTCAACATTACCCTCATCGTGTAGCTCAGCCAATTCCAGCCCTATCGCCAGCCAAAACAACGTTTCGGCTGTCGTGCCGTTATTGTGGTCGGAAGCTATAGATGACTTCATCAATAATTGCCTCATGCTGCTGGAACAAGTCCGGGTAGGTGACTGCCATCACCCAGAAAGCCTGCTCTCCATTGATGGCGATGAGATACTTGCACTCAGTAGTATATCCGGGAGAAAGGTCCGACATTCCGGTGAATACCAGCTCATAGGCGTCGAGACCACCGACGGTCACGCTCCGTTTCGAAATGAGATTAAAATTAGCCCAGTAACCAGAGGTAGGGATGTCCTCTACTATGCTATCAACATACTCCTGAAGGGTGGTGTCTTCCAGGCGCGGCTGCACAGAAATATGCACCGATGGACTCTTCTCAGGGGGCGCGAAATAGCAAACATGCTCTGGACGCAATACCGGGTACTGGCACCACCCTTCGGGAATGGTAACGGAAAAGCCAGTGCCAGTATATGTGCCTCCCGGCCAGGGCTCCGGCGCAGCAAAGGTGAAGGTGGACAAGAGCTTGAAGCTGTCCATTATATCTTCTACAATCTCCTCCTGCTCATCGAAAGCTCCAGGCTCCCCATGAACGCCATACCAGAAACCTTGTTGCCCGCGCACCAGTAAGACGAACCTGAATTTCTCGACTTGCCCTGTTCCAATGTCACCTTTGGCCACTATCTCATGACCGGAAATACCTCCACCAACGCTTACAGTACGTCCTGAAATTGAATTGTATCCGGGCACAGAACTCAGGTATGTTTCACCTTGAGCTATAAAGTCCGATGAGACAATCTCCTGGCATTCATACTGCAAATACACGCTGGCGGTAAGGAGTCCATCAGGGTCAGCGAATTCAATGGAAAACTGTGTACCTGCCCCCTGTACGTTCTCCGACCACTCCTCTGGATACTCGATAGAGAAGCCATGCTCTGTGCTCTGGTAGAGTGTCATGTCTGAGGTCGTAGAAGTGCCGTTACAACTGGCAGATAATAAAGCCAGCAAAGTAAGACAGGCCGTTACTAACCAGATTGCTTTCTTTAGCATCTTTCGCCCCCCTTGCATATACTTCTTAGGTCTTCATGAGCTTGTAGAATCCCTTTTCCTGTTCTATAAATGAAAACATGCCACGTTCCACAGCCTGATTTAACGCGTTGGTCACCTTCTTTTTCTCGTGCTCTTCCCATATTGCCAATATTCCCGCCGGCTTAAGGACACGATAAAGCTCCTGCAAAGTCTGCTCCATCGGGAACTCATGAAAGGAATCACATGCATGGACAACGTCAACACTCTCAACCGGCAGATTGACAGAGTCTGCGCTGGAGAGAAATACCTTGAGATTTTTCATCCATCTTATCCTGGCTCTGAGCCAGAGAATCAATACATGCACCGGCTCGTTGTCCAGGGCATAGACCATCCCTTCCCGTCCTACGATGCGGGCAGCTACAATTGACGATGTGCCCATACCGAACCCCTCATCCAGGACAACGTGCCCTCTCTTAACACCAGCCCTTACCAGCCACTTTCTCCTCCACCAGGGATTTCGAAACAACTCCATAAACGGCAAGAATATCAGCAGACCACCGCTGTAACCAATAAATAGCCACCAGGGGGCAACGCGTCTCCTCAGGGTGAGCTTGAGTACAATCCAGAGCAGTGTAAGAAAGACGTGATACCCCACTACCCCCAGACCTATCCAGTGTCCCGGGGTAAATTCACTCCAATCTGGCATTATCAATTACCGAATGATTTTTTAATAGCCTCGGAAGCTATGATATCCGCGACGCAGTTTTAGAAGTCTACTCCTCCTTGGCTGCAGTATAGGCGCATAACCATGCCCACAAACCCCACACCCAGAGTCCAATGGCCAGCAATATCCAGTTGCTTGGTTCTAGTCCGGGTGTCCTGTTTGCCGCATCGCCGATAATGCCTACTATCAAGCACACCAGACCCAGCCAGTCAAAAATCATCGAAGCGCGTGCATGCCATTTAGGGCCCATTCCGAATAGTAGGAACTTCATGTCCTTTGGTATTTCCGCCATCTTTCTCATCCCCTTTCTTATTATTCATGATTTCGGTATTCCTATCCATCTCGGGGTTCTATTCATGTATTCACGGTAGGCATCGCCATAGACTTTCAAGCAGTGGCGTTCTTCGGTGTCTAAAAATAGAAGCGACATAACCATATATACAACAGAAAGTAATAAGACAATCCAAGATGCCGTAGCTATGCCTACTCCCAAAAATGCCAGAAATGGTGTGATGTACATCGGGTGTCTTGAATAACGATATATTCCTTTGGTAACAGGCTTGTCAGGTGGTGTAGTCGCAAGACCTACAAAAACCATTACATACGGGATTAAACCTAATAAATAAATAGGAAGGCCTGTATAAAACCATACTGTACCCAATTTTAACGGTATGAAGATAGAGTAGATAACCAAGAGAAGATATATGATGTGAAGAGAAATGAGTGCAAGCTTCTGTATTTTGCTGAACTCAGCAGTGAAATCACTCCCCTCCTCTCGACCTGCGGGAATAATGTTCAATGGCCACAAGAAAAGGGGTACTAGTAGCAAAAACATGAAAATCCAGGCGTTCCAGACGCCAATTTCAAAGGCTGGTGTAGCCGACATTGCTCGCCTCCTTTAGTTCATTCTCTCTACGATTTGGGTATTCCTATCAATCTAGGCGTTCGTTCCACATATTCACAGTAAGACCTGCATAGAACCATACCATACCCTACAATTCATAGTTATCTATTAGTACGATAAGCTGGGCGTTTTGTGAACATAGGTGTCGTCCGTAAGCTGCTTGAGCATAAAATCAGCAACATCGGCCCGCGATATTTTTGCCTTGATGGACGTGTCAGTAGCGCTGAAATCGCTGCGATAGACACCGGTCCGGGGACCATTGGTTAGCACCGCGGGTCGGACGATGACCCAATCCAGCGTGCTTTGCATGATGTAGCGTTCCTGGATTTCCTTGTCCTGAAACATATTTCGGCCCAGGATGGGAATGATAATGATTTTGTAAGGCAGTCCGAGTTGTCTTTTTTGTGGTTTGCTGTCACCAATGCCAAGTGATGACTCGAACACGAACCTTTCGACTCCGTATTTCTCCATTGCAGTGATGATATTTCGCGTCCCATCAGAAATAGTGGTGTTTCTCCAAATAGCCTTGGTACCAAGTGCCGATAATACCGCATCTTGTCCTTTAACAGCCCTTTCAACCGAAGCGTAATCTAAAATATCCCCCTGCACGACTGCTAAATTCTTATGTTTCGTTATGATAGCAGCAGGATTGCGCGCGAAGGCCGTTACCCTGTGTCCTTGTTCCAATGCCTGTGCAACGATTGCACGGCCTGTTCCACCCGTTGCCCCGAAAATAAGCAGATTCATTGTTTCTCTACCTCTGCAAGTGGTATGATTCACTCCTTCAATTCGGCAAGCACATATAACAGTGGCATCCTATCTTGAGGTTCCTTCAGGATTTCTTTATTCATAATAGAAAGCCCCGAATCTCTTATCATGTCGGCCGTCTCATCCAGGTTTAACTTGTGAAAAACCGGGAGTTTGATAAACGGTTTGAAAAT
>CAZTBG010000030.1:0-27191 GCA_964611805.1 uncultured Dehalococcoidales bacterium
ATGACACCGGGACCTCCCCGGCTGGCGAAGTAGTAGACACCGAGCACGGTCGAGCGGTTTCTTGCCGGAGTATGGCTGATGATGTAGGACTCCGAGACGGGCATGCCGACATATTGACAGAAACCCATGACGAGCAGTACTAGCCAGATACTCCAGCCTGGGGATACCTGGTTAATAAGGTAGATAGCCGGTCCAGCAATCAGGCTCGCCGTCAGTATCACGGGTACCTTGCCGAGGCGGTCGGAGAGGTAGCCACCAAGTGGACCTGCCCACAGGCCGGCGAAGTTGGAAACAGCCAGCAAACTGGCGGCGGCTGCCTCACTTATCCCGTAGACTTCGTTGGCGTAAAGCGGCACAAAGGATAGCGACGAGAAGACCAGCACCTGGAGGACGACACCGAGCAGAGTGAATACTATCAGGCGGCGTCGGCTACCCAGGATGGCTGGCACTCCGGTATCCCCGGTGGTGGCATCGGCCTGGGGCTTATCGGTGTAGCCCCGCCGCCCCAGAATAAAGTATAGAGCGATGCCAAAGGCGAATGTAGGAATAGCCACGGAGATGAACGAGCCACGCCAGCCGAGGGCGGCAGCAGTACCGGCGGCGATGAGGGGGGCGAGGAAAAAGCTGGCGGTACCGCCTATCTGATGCAGGCCCAGCGCCCGGCCCCGGTTCTGCTCTGAAACTGAGGCCGAGACCAGTGGAGAGGCAGCCGGATGATAGCCTCCCCCAGCAAGCCCCAGTATGACCAGGAAGATGGCCAGTACCAGGTAGGTTGGTGAAAGGCCCACCAGCAGACCGGCGGCGGCCACGCCAGAGATACCGACCAGAATCAGCTTGCGGGGGCCGATACGGTCGGCCAGCCATCCACCGGGCAACTGTGCGAGACCGTAGGGCAGGTTATAGGCGGAACCCAGGGCACCCACCTGCGTCTCGCTGAGTGTAAAGTTGCTGCGAATAAAGGGTAATAAAGGTGTTAGCAGAGACCCCACCAGGTGATGACTGAAGTGCGCCAGTACAAAGAGTGGCACCAGTCCTGTGAAAAACGAACGGAGACGGGACATCGGTTGTGAAAAGGGCGAACGGTCAGACGTGCCTATGGTAGGTTTCCTTTCAACGTGACTTCGTGACCTGTTTAGCTAAATACCGTACCATTGTAGCACATGTTTTTCGGTCTGACTCGTATAGGGGAGTGATGGCGGAGAGGGTGGGATTCGAACCCACGGTAGCTATAAGCTACACACGCTCTCCAGGCGTGCCTGATAGTCCACTCCAGCACCTCTCCGCATTATCGGAAGATTATAGAAAAATCATTCCTGGTCTGTTATTGCCCTTCGATTCGTTTCATTCGCTCAGGGTAAACGGAGAGGGTGGGATTCGAACCCACGCTCCGCTTACGCGGAGACCGCTTTTCGAGAGCGGCACCATGAACCACTCGGACACCTCTCCAGTTTCAGATTCTACCTTAAACGTCACTTTCGGGCAAGTTTGCTAGCCGAAGCATAACGAATTCTTGAAAAAGAGTGGGGATATGGAATACCAGATAATGTAATAAAGGCCGGATTACTACAGAAAGCACGTTTTATGTATATAAGTTAATAGCTTTCTTCTGTCTTCTTTTGGGAAATCAAGTAAGATGCTATCGACTGGTCAACAATATCACCACTTGAAGCAATACTGCTTATCCATGGTTGCATCTCCTGTAAAGGCAGAATATTTAAGGATTGCATAATACCGCGCTTATCAGCCGGTCCTAAATTAGTTAGCTTCCCACGGAAACTTCTTACCCAAGTGGTATCTTGTCGTCTTTGGGCAATAATAGACTTGCTTCTAATGTCAAGAAAACTATTATAGTTCTTTGGGAGGTCAATTTTATTAAAGCATTTATGTGATAATAAGCGCGCAATCCAAAGGTTTATGAAAGGTAGATTAGTATAATAAGATGATAAGATGTTTTCGAACTGAGTCTTGTATCGAACGACAACATCATCATTTATCACTGCATAAAGATAAATTATCACTTCTCTAATTAAAGGCAGCAATCTTTCAAAATTATCTAATACAAGGGGAAGGATACTACGGATACGATAACCTCTAGCTCTTATTAGAATGTATCTGAGAAGAGATAAATCCGTACTAGTTACAAGGGATTTTGAGAAGAGGTCTGCGTATGTGGCTGATAAGAGTTGAAAGTGTTCATCCTTAATAATCTCTCGAAAAGCCTTGTCGTATTCTTCTTGCCAATCAATATCTTCTGTATAAGATGGGAGGTCTTCAAATAATTCATCAACTTTTTTCCCAGCACGTTCATTTGCTCTAGCTAGAATGGACTTGTTTTCTTCCTGTTGTGCATCTTTAAAAGAAAATTCATGAAATCTATCCATTGTTAATATCTTTGTCTTTTCTCCGGATAATACAAGATGATGTTCTGAGTTTAGACAATCTGTTAAATTGTGGAGAGCAATAACTGCTTCCTCATAAGTGTTGAAGAATATCCTAATATCATCTACATACCGTGCGAAATCATCTGTATGTGTTTTAATGTGATTATCAATACCAGCCATTACTAATTCAGCAAGAATAATGCTTGCTTGAGGACCAATCGGAATTCCTCGTGAACCTCTATAATTAAGATTTAGTATAAATTCATGTATTATGTTCGCTTGATTGTTAAATGCACCCTTACCTGCTTCGACAATTAGGCTTTGGATTCTATGCACGTTGATTTGGTTGTAGAAATCAGCAATATCACATACTAAGACATATCCTGAATCATATTCTGCAGAGAGTTCCTCTAATCTTGAAATGTAGCTTTCCCAACCGTTTGAATCGGGGAAAAAATTCCCTTCTGGATCAGGTTTTATCCTGTATGAAAATACACTATTTTCTAATATAGGTCTTCTGTAATTCTCGATAACTTCACAAACCTCTCGCACTAGGGCAGTGTAAATGATAGTATCTATTGGTTCCAACTGGTGTACTGCTCTATAAGTTCTATTATATTTATAAGCAAGGTGCGTTGTTGATGTTGCAGGAACATAACTACTGAGGTTGAGTGATAATATATATTCCTTTACTTTAGGCCAGTTATGGAAGATTGCTGGGTATTCGAATATCCTGGGGAAAAAGCTGCTGTGTGAATGTTTTTCGAGATGTTTACGTGCCCATTCGAGGGGTTGTTCTTTCACTGTTTCCACGATATGCCCCTTCTCGTCTAGCTATTAGAAAAGCAGAGGACTAAAACTTGAATTAACAATATCAATAATTCTACATCTAAAACATAGGTGTATCAATACTTACAATACTTGTGAGCAAAGGTGAACAGGAACCTACTCTTATTTGTCCGCCGTAATGAACAAGGAAGAGAAACCCGTAAGGGTGCGCAAGCAGTGCTCAGTCAAAGGCCAGTCGTGATGTTCCTTTATAAGCGAGTGTAAAATGTGCTATCCTAAAGGTAGAAGATAGCCTTGTGAACTCTGTTATTTAAGGCAAAAAAATATTTCCTCAAACGTTCAGGTGCGGGAAGATGAGACTTGAGATTTCCTCGGGCAGGCTACGGAATGAGTTTGTGGCGAAAATTGCCGAGCTCAGCGGGCAGGATATAAATCTCTGTTATCAGTGCGGCAAGTGTTCCGCCGGCTGCCCCATGTCATTTGCTATGGACCTGCTGCCCAACCAGATTATTCGCTGTGTCCAGCTAGGTCTCACGGATGATGTCGCTAAATCACGGACTCCCTGGTTGTGTGCCTCGTGTCTGGTCTGTACGGTCCGTTGCCCCAAGGGGATTGATATTGCCTGTGTTATGGAGGCTTTGAGGCAAATTGCCCTGAGGAGACGTGAAGACTTTGTTGACCCGGCCGGGCTTGAGCGAGATACTGTGGCTGAACTGCCTGCAATAGCTCTTGTTAGTGGTTTCAGGAAGTTGACAGGTTAGCGGAAATGGATTTGAGCTATTATCCCGGGTGCACCCTCAAGACAAAAGCCCTGAACTTTGAAGCTTCTGCCATCGCTGCCATGTCAGTACTGGGCGTGAATCTTATAGAGATTCCCCGATGGAACTGCTGTGGCACTGTCCACTCCATGGCGGATGATGACCTGGCCCATCATATTGCGCCGGTCCGTAACCTGGTACGTGTTGCTGAGCAGGGGAGCAACCGGGTAGTCACGCTGTGCTCGTTCTGCTACAACACGCTGAAGCGGGCCGACCTGCTGATGAGGAACAGCCCGGAGAAGCGGAATACCATCAACAGCTTTATGGACGACGAGATAGACTATAATGGCCAGGTAGAGGTAGTCCATCTTCTCGAAGTGTTGAGGGACGATGTGGGGTGGGAGGCGATTGCCCGTCAGGTAAAGGTGCCTCTAGAGGGGCTTAAGGTAGTCCCTTACTACGGATGTACCCTGACAAGACCGCAGGAAGCCGCTATTGATAGTGTCGAGAACCCGACGGTAATTCAAGAACTGATGAAAGTTCTGGGGGTGACAGTCCTTGATTTTCCTCTGGCTACCGAGTGCTGTGGCTCTTTCGAGATAGTAAGTGACCCTGGTGCAGTGATAGAGCGTGCTTATGCAATCCTTGGTATGGCACAGAGAAAAGGGGCTGATGCAGTCGTGCTTAGCTGTCCGCTATGTGCTCATAACCTCGGCCAGAAACAGGCAGAGATAGCTGATAAGTACAGTGATTTTACCGGAATGCCGATTGTCTATTTCACCCAGCTTCTGGCCCTGGCGGTTGGGGTCAGTCCCGAGGTATGCCGGTTTGACCTTAACTTCGGTGGAGTGGAGGCTCTATTGCGGGACCGTGGATTAATTCCGGAGCGTGTTTGAGGTTGAGTGTGGGAGTAGTAAAAAAGGCGCTGGTAATTGGAGGTGGTGTTGCCGGAATACAGGCGGCGCTCGATATTGCCGATGGTGGTTACCAGGTAATAGTGGTAGAGAAAACGCCAAGCATCGGCGGACACATGGCACAGTACGCCGAGGTCTTTCCGACCCTTGACTGCCCGCAATGTATCCTGACGCCGAAGATGGTGGATGTCGGACAGCACCCAAATATCAGGCTGCTGACCTATGCCGAAGTACAGAGGGTCAGCGGCGAGGTCGGCAACTTTGAGGTCGAGATTCTCCAGAAGGCGCGGAAGGTTGACCATACGAAATGTACCGGCTGCGGGACCTGCTGGCAGAAGTGTCCGGAGAAGGTACCATCGGAGTACGATGCTGGTGTCGCAGACCGTGCGGCAATCTACATACCCTTTGCCCAGGCAGTCCCTGCCAAAGCAGTAATCGATACCGAGCACTGTCGCTACATCAAGTATCTGGAGTTCATGGAGGGTGAGAAGGAAGGCAAGAAACCGCCTCAGTGTCGAATATGCGAGCGGCTTTGCCCGGCAGGGGCGATAGACTGGGAGCAGGAAGACGAGACCATCACCGAGCAGGTCGGGGCTATTGTCGTTGCTACCGGATTCGACCTTATGCCGATAAAAAGGCTGCCGGAGTATGCCGAGGACCCGGACGTGGTTGATGGTATCCAGTTTGAAAGGATGCTATGTCCAGGAGGCCCGACGGCTGGAGTAGTACGCAGGCCGTCCGATAAAAGAACACCCAAGGAAGTGGTCTTCGTTTCCTGTGCCGGTTCGCGTGACCCTGAGCATGGTGTGCCTCACTGCTCGCGTGTGTGCTGCATGTACCTGGCGAAACAGGCGATGCTCTACAAGCATGCCGTACCTGATGGCCAGGCTCACATTTTCTATATTGATACCCGTACCACAGGCAAGGGCTATGAAGAGTTTCTGCAGCGCACCATGGCCGAGGGGACAGTATACCTCAGGGGAAAGGTCTCCCGCATTTACCGCGACGGTGACAAGATAAAGGTAATGGGGGTGGATACACTGTCCGGTAAGCAGGTGGAGGTCTCTGCCGACCTGGTGGTGCTGGGGATGGCGATGCTGCCCAGTGTGGGAACGAAGGACCTGGCGGCCAGGCTGGGTATTGCTACTGATGAGCAGGGATTCTTAACCGAGAACCACATAAAGATTGACCCTCTGGAGTCGACACGACCAGGGATATATCTGGCTGGCGCGGCGCAGGGCCCCAAGGACATTCCCGATTCGGTAGCTCAGGGTAGCGGTGCTGCCAGCAAGGTCCTGGGGCTGTTTGCTCACAGCGAGATGACTCCCGAGGGACTGGTGGTGGGCTGAGATGGCCAGGCAGGAAAGAATCGGGGTCTTCGTCTGTCACTGCGGTAACAACATCGCCGGGACCGTGGACGTAAAGCGGGTGGTCGAAGAGCTCAGTCATTATCCCGGTGTCGTCCATGCTGAGGACTATATGTACATGTGCTCCGACCCGGGGCAGGAGCTAATGAGAAAGGCAATAAAGGAGAAGGCTCTTACCGGTGTCGTGAACGCCAACTGCTCGCCAACACTACACCAGCGGACCTTTCGCCGGGTGGCCGAGGCTGAAGGACTGAACCCGTACCGTGTTGAGATTGCCAACATCCGGGAACAGTGCAGCTGGCCCCACGCCAATGATAAAGAGACCGCCACCCGGAAGGCTATAGCCATTATCAAGGCTACTGTTGAAAAATTGCGCCTCAACATGGCACTGACACCGACAGTTACCCCGTTGACAAAGCGGGCACTGGTAATCGGTGCCGGTATTGCCGGTATTCAGGCTGCCCTGGACATTGTCAATGGGGGCTACGAGGTGGTCCTTGTGGAGAAGGATATTAGTATTGGTGGGCATGCCATGCAACTGGCGGGGACATTCCCCAGCCTGGAGAGACCGGACTCACTTATGGCTGCTAAGCTTGCTGAAGTGGCCTCTCATCCCCTGATAAAGCTCTATACCTGTTCAGAGGTGGAGGAAGTCTCCGGCTATGTCGGCAATTTTGAGGTGAAAATCCGGCAGAAAGCGGGTCATATCGACAAAGAGCGCTGCAATGCGTGCGGGCTTTGTCTGGAAAAGTGCCCGGTGCTGGTCCCGTCCGAATATGACTGCGGGCTTTCGCAACGGAAGGCGATACGTATACCTTCTTCAAATACGGTCCCGTTCCATCCGGTGATAGATGCTGAGCATTGCCTCCATTTTAACGGCGGCCAGTGTGAGGCCTGCCGGGAGGCGTGTCCTGAAGGTGCAATTGATTTCTCGGGGGAGGATGTACTTACCGAGGAGAAGGTGGGGGTAATCGTGGCGGCTCCGGGCTATGACCTTCTGCCAGCCGGTCAGCCTGAGGCATATCCCGAAGACCTCGACATTATTGATGGGCTTCAATTCGAGAGAATTTTGTCGGCAACCGGCCCTACCAATGGCGAAATCAGGAGACCTTCCGATGGTAAGGTACCGCGTGAAGTGGTCTTCATCTCCTGCGTAGGCTCGCGTGACCCGGAGCACGGTGTCCCATACTGCTCCCGTGTTTGCTGCATGTACATTGCCAAGCAGGCCCTGCTCTACCGTCGGGCGGTCCCTGAAGGGCAGGCGTACATCTTCTATATGGATATTCGCTCCGACGCTAAGGGGTTTGAGGAATTTGTCCAGGGTGTAATGGATGAGGGTGGTATCCTTTACCTCAGGGGAGAGGTCTCACGGATGTTCCGTGATGGCGATAAGATTAAGGTGTGGGGCGTGGACACGCTTATCGGGAGGAACGTCGAGATATCGGCTGACCTTGTAGTCCTGGCCAGGGCAATGGTGCCGCGCCCGACAACACGGGAGCTGGCACGTAAGTTGAATATCGCCTCCGATGAGCACGGTTTCCTTACCGAGGCACACATAAAGCTGAGACCGGTAGAGAGCCTGACATCCGGCATCTACCTGGCTGGTACGGCCCAGTGGCCCAGAGACCTGCCCGATACAGTTGCGTCGGCGGAGGCGGCGGCCAGCAAGGTCCTGTCACTTTTCTCGCGGGAAGAGCTTCTTCATGAGCCAACGATTGCCTGTGTGGACGAGGAAGTATGCTCCGGTTGCGGGCTGTGTGTGGCTAACTGTGCCTATAAGGCAATAGAGGTCGATAAAAGAAGTAATGTGGCGCGGGTCAACGAAGCGCTGTGTGAAGGTTGTGGTGCCTGTGCGATGATATGTCCCTCCAACGCAGTCCAATTGAAAAACTCGACACCACGGCAGTTTTTTGAGATTATTAACGTGGCTACGGGATAGAGCGTGGCCGGAGGGATGAAGGGGAATCACGAATGAGTGCGAAGGAAGAAAAGCGGAATAGCGACACTGCCGAAACTCCGGGAACAGAGGAAGAAAACGTGCCGGGGAGTGTCGCTAAACTTATTCCAGTGTATGTCATGGGCAAGAGGTATGAGGTCCCGGAGACCCTTACCATCATGAAGGCCATGGAGTATGCCGGCTTTAAATTTATCCGGGGCTGTGGCTGTCGGGGTGGTATCTGCGGGGCATGTGCCACGGTCTACCGGAAGGCAGGCGATTACCGGCTTTATGTCGGTCTTGCCTGTCAGACAGTCGTCGAGCCTAATATGTACCTGGCGCAGATACCCTTCTATCCAGCCAACCGCGCTGTTTGCAATTTTGCGCAGCTCACGTCCAACCCGGAGGAGATATTTAAGCTCTACCCGGAGCTTTTCCGCTGCATTGCCTGTAATCTATGCACCAAAGCCTGCCCGATGGATGTTGAGGTAATGGATGTCATGTCAGCCCTGAAGCAGGGAAACATTGCCAAAGCGGCTATTCTTTCCTTTAACTGCATCCAGTGTGGGCTGTGCGCCAGCCGTTGCATGGGGGAACTGCCTCAATATCATATCGCACAGCTGGCAAGGCGAATATACGGGAGTAAGATTGTTCCCCGGGCTGAGCATCTGGCAGAGGCAGTCTCCGCCAATAGCGAGAGCAGGTATGATGCGTATCTGGATGTGCTGATGAAGATGGGCGAGGAGGAACTGCGCCGGGTGTACCGGGAACGTGAGATGGAGCCGGAGATAGCTACTGAGGACTGGGTACCAAACGATACCCAGTACCTCTAGGGAGAAGACCAATGCCGTATACATCAGAGCTCAAAGAGCTGATTAAAGTCGTAGAAAAGACCAGACCGGAGCGTGTAGCCCGGAAGAAGCGTGGGGAAGAGTTCCCCATGATGTCTCTGGAAGAGCGCGACGAAATACTGCAGAGATACCATCCTGATTACCAGCAGGAGGGAAGACGGGCACTGAGGGTTGGACCCAATAAAGGTTACGTTGTTCCCGACGAGTTTGCTGATATCCTGGAGGCCAGGAGCCGGATTGAACCGGATAAAGTTGACCTTTCGGCACCGGATATGGAGACAGATGTGCTGATAATTGGTGGGGGTGGGGCCGGAACGGCGGCAGCTCTTCTTGCTGAGGAGCAGGGTGCCAGA
This sequence comes from uncultured Dehalococcoidales bacterium, assembly GCA_964611805.1. Lineage (GTDB taxonomy): Bacteria > Chloroflexota > Dehalococcoidia > Dehalococcoidales > Fen-1064 > W589. The sequence goes on from CAZTBG010000030.1 coordinate 9,350, forward strand.
GTAGTGATAGCTACCAAGCTCCGTCATGGAGACGCTAATACGATGATGGCGGAGGGGGGCATTCAGGCTGCTACCAAGATTGAGAAAGACTCTCCGTATTACCATTATCTGGATGTCATGGGGGGTGGTCACTTCAAGTGTGACCCGGAATTGGTATATACCCTGGTCACCAAGGCACCGGATGCCCTGCAGTGGCTGGAGAGTCTGGGTGTGATGTTCTCCAAGTTCCCGGACGGAAGGCTCCAGTCTATCCATGGCGGCGGCACCAGCCGGAAGCGGATGCACTATTGCGGCGATGTCACTGGTATGGAGATTATGCGTACCATTCGGGACGAGGCACGGAACCGACCAAACATCACGGTGGTTGAGTTCGTGCCGGCAGTGGAGCTACTCCTGAATGAGCATGGAGGCTGTTCCGGGGCACTTTTGTATAATCTGGAGACCGAAGAGTATATGGTGGTGCGGGCTAAAGCGACAATCCTGGCAGCGGGAGGCTGTGGCCGGCTCCATATCCAGAGGTTCATGACCACCAATCACTACGGGGCTACCGCCGATGGTCTTGTCCTTGGATATCGGGCTGGTGTTGAGGTCAGTTTCCTGCATACCGTCCAGTACCATCCCACCGGTGCTGTCTATCCGGAGCAGGTTGAGGGACTGTTGATTACGGAGAAGTTCCGGGGGGCCGGTGCCAATCTGGTTAACATAAATGGTGAGCAGTTTGTTAACGAACGCGAGCCCCGGGATGTCGAGTCGGCGGCCTGTATCCGCGAGTGCCTGGAGAGGAAGCTGGGAGTGCCGACACCTGCTGGACGTGTCGGTATCTGGTTGGACTCACCGATGATTGACATGCTTTCTGGTGAGGGCACGGTCAATCGGGAATTTCCCGGGAAATATATCCTTTTCCAGCGCCACGGCATTGATATTGCCAAGGAACCGATGCTGGTCTACCCGACCCTGCATTACCAGAATGGTGGACTCAAGATAGACTCCGGCTGTAGAACTTCGGTACCTGGCCTGTTCGCTGCTGGTGAAGTGACTGGTGGAGTGCATGGTGAAAACCGCCTGATGGGCAACTCTTTACTGGATGTACTGGTCTTCGGAAGGATTGCCGGAAAGAATGCGGCTGTCTTCGCCCGAGAGAGTGCCAGGGAAGGCAAGCTGACTCTTGACCACGTCCGGGCCTACCACCGGGAATTAGAGACAGCCGGCGTTGTTACCGATAGGGTAGCACCGATGCTCCTCCCTGACTATACTGACCCGGAGGTCAGGAAAAGGCAGCTTACCAGCCACTACCAGGGTACATTGCGGTAGGGGAGTGTCGTACTGCTCTGACTGCCAGTGTAATCATGTAATGCGGGAAGGACTGGCTGGAGAGGCAGACTACCTGCTGAAGATGGCGCGGGTGCCCCTACACACCGTAGGTACCATCGGGAAGTGCTTCCAGGCTGGCATCCTCGAAATAATCGTCATCAAGCTGCCTTTGGGCGACACCAGAAGTCATGGCGGCCCTGGCGACAGCGTGAGACACTGCGAGGTGGACCTTCTGGCTGATAGAACTGGGAAGAAGCTCGCCCTCACCTGTAGCGTTGGCAATAGCCATACTGGCGGCATAATACATTTCGTAGTTGATTTCCCGTGCTTTAGTGTCCAAGGTGCCCCGCCAGATACCAGGATATCCAATCAGATTGTTTATTGTCTTCCCATCAGCTGCCAGGGCTGCACCTGCCGCAAGAGCGCGCTCCGGTGTAATCTCGGGGTAGGGATTAGAGAGTGCAAAGATTATCTGTCCTTTTCTCACCATGCCTGGCTGTATGAGACCACTCTGGGTGCTAGTGGCAATAACGACGTCCGCCGTTTCCATAATCTCGTCGAAATTAGAAGGAATGCCGCCATGCTCGGCATGGCGCATCACGCTGGCTTCGGTCCTGGCCGTACCCAGTGCTGGCTTGCCGGTATAGCGGAGGAGAAATTTTCCGATGGAGAGTCCGGCAGCACCGAGACCGATTAAGCCTATTTTCATATCTTGAAGGACAACCCCAGTGCGTTTACAGGCATTGAGCAGGGCAGCCAGTGTCACGACGGCGGTCCCCTGCTGGTCGTCATGAAACACCGGAATATCAAGCTCCTTCTGAAGCTTCTCCATAATTGTGAAACACCGTGGTGAGGCAATGTCTTCCAGGTGAATGCCTCCGAAGGAGGGAGCAATGTTCTTTATCGTTGCCACGATTTCATCCGGGTCGGTTGTTGCCAGTAGTATTGGTATGCCGCTGACACCGACGAACTGGTAAAGGAGTGCTGCCTTACCCTCCATAACTGGCATTCCCGCCACCGGGCCGATATTACCCAGCCCAAGCACGGCGGTACCGTCGGTTACAATCGCAACTGAGTGGGCAATACTGGTATAGGTGTCTTTCCAGTCGGGCTCATTGAGAATCAGGCGGCATACTTCGGCCACGCCAGGTGTGTAGACCTTGCTGAGGCTCTCCTGGGAGTCGGCAGGGACGGTGTTGACCATTCTGATTTTACCGCCCTTGTGTAGCTCAAGCACCTCATCTCTGACCTGGAGAACGGTAACCTCCTCAAGTTTCGATATTTCATCAATCATTTGCGCCAAGTAATCTTCACTCTGAACAACGACCTCGATGTCCCTAATAGTATAATGGTGCCCTAAGTGTATAGTCTCAATGTTTCCAATCTCGGCACCAGCCCGACCGATGGTAGTGGTTAACAACCCTAGCGTACCGGGAACATTTAAGTTCTTGCAGCGTAGTGTTCTGACAATCCTGTAACTATTATCGCTCACAGCTTTGTCTCCTTTCAGGCAGCTATACTAATCGAGTTAGGTATGGACATGAAAATTATAACACAGGAAGGTGACAGGGTATATATATCTTAGGTACGAAAAAGACTGCGTAGAAGTCTTACGGTTCGGTGTCAGAAGTACCTCTTGACTCAACCGGTGAGCAAAGATATTCCCCGACCTGTTAAACGTTGAATTAATGAATACATCCAGTGTAGAATAGCTGGTATTGACGAATTCATTCATCATGCCATTGTTGAACCAGGGCGAATGGGTTGCACGACATACTACTCAGTGAAATATTGATTAAGATGGGGAGGGAAACGTATGCCTGCAAAGGCCGCTAATCCGCTGGACAGGATGTTTCACCCGGAATCAATCGCCATAGTTGGTGCTTCCGCCACTAACCTGGAAGGAAGCTGGGTCAGGAGGCTAATCAATTTTGGGTACACTGGCCAGATTTATCCCATCAACCCCAAGGCAACTGAGATAGATGGTCTAAAGGCTTATCCCAGCGTTAGGGATATTCCTGGTCCAGTAGACTACGCCATCTTCAACATACCAGCACGTCTGACTCCCCAGATTATGGCCGACTGTGTTGCTAAAGGGGTCAGGTATGTCCATGTCTTTGCAGCTGGTTTTAGTGAGATAGGTACTGAGGAAGGGAAACAGACGGAAGTCCGTCTTAAGCAAATTGCCAAAGAAGGTGGTTTGCGGGTACTGGGGCCCAATTGTATGGGCATCTACTGCCCAGCCTCCGGCATGACCTTTAACCCGGACTTCCCCAAGGAAAAAGGTAAAGTTGCCTTCGTTTCGCAATCGGGGGCGGAGTCGATGCGTCTTGTCTTCCTTGCCCAGGATTTAGGTATTTATTTCAGTAAGGTCATCAGCTACGGAAATGCCATCGATCTTGATGCACATGACTTTTTAGAATATCTATCCGGGGATGATGAGACAGAGGTCATCGCCTGTTACATTGAGGGTCTTCACCAGGGGCCAAGATTTCTATCTGCGATAAAGAGGTGCCTGCAGAGGAAACCGGTAATAGTTTTGAAGGCTGGACTTACAGAAAGTGGCGCTGGAGCAGCCGCCTCACATACTGCCTCACTGGCCGGTTCAAAGGCCGTCTGGGACGCCTTTTTCAAACAGACTGGTGCTATCCCTGCCAGCACAATGGATGAAGTTGCCGACATTGTCCAGGCTATACAACGTATGGTGGCACCGAAAGGCAGGAGGGTGGCGATAGTAGGCAGGGGTGGAGGTATCGGGGTCATCGCGGCTGATATCTGTGAGCGCGCCGGACTGAAGGTGCCGCCTTTTCACCCCGAAACGCAGAAGAAACTGCTGGAGATAATTCCCGAGGCTGGGGCGGGTGTGAGGAACCCGGTAGAGACCACCCTGGGTATGGGAGGCGCAGTTGACTTCTACCGGCGGGGCCTGCCAATTGTAGATGCTGACCCGATGACGGATGTAATCCTCGTCCACATGGCAATTGATGTCTACGGCGGGCACACTCCGGACCTGCCGCAGAGAGTGACTGATGCCGCTGATGCCCTGTGTGAAAAAGCTAAGACACTGAGAAAGCCCCTGGCGGCTGCTCTCTTCACCGGTGGGCATGCCGACACCATTATGGCGGTGGTAGCTGCCCGGGAAAAGCTTACGAAAGCCAGTATACCTGTTTTTACCGGCGTCGAGGCAGCCAGCCGTGCAATCAGTAAATTTGCCAGCTACTCCCTGGCCCACCCCCAGTAATTTTCACCTCTAAACAGAGGTCTTCGTGGTGGGGATGGTAAATAAAAAGCGGCTTCCCTTTCCCGGTTCGCTGTGGGCTTCAATCTTGCCACCGTGGACTTCAACCAGACGCCTGGCAATGGTAAGGCCCAGACCACTACCTCCGGTTGCTCTGGCACGTGATTTGTCTACCCGGTAGAAGCGCTCAAAGATATTGGGAAGGTCTTCGGGAGGAATGCCCTTGCCTGTGTCAACCACGGCTACCTCTATGTAGTTGGCCTGCTGCCTGGCGTTCACGGTGATGGTACCTCCTGTGCCGGTGTGAGCTATGGCATTCTCCAGAAGATTGCGCAATACCTGACCGATACGGTAAGGGTCAATGCTCACTGGCGGGAGCTTGTCGGGCAGGTCAGCTGATACGGATATGCCTTTTGTCGCTGCCTGGGTCTGCTGTGCCACCACCGCTTGCTCGATTAATCTGGCGATATCTGCCATCTGGCGATTCAGCTTTAGCTCGCCTGCTTCGGCAAGGCTCAGTTCCTGAAGGTCATCAACGAGACGTGACAGCAAGACCGCTTCTTCGTTAAGCGAGCTAATAGTGTCGGCATCAGGTTTTATGACACCATCACGGACTGCCTCTAATTGCCCTCTAATATTAGACAGGGGTGTTCTCAGTTCATGGGCGGCGTCGGCTACCATATTCCGCCGTAACCGCTCGGTGCGCTCTAAGTCGCTGGCCATAGAGTTAAAGGTGTCGGCCAGCTCGCCAAGTTCACTTCTGTCCTTGACGTGGACTCTTTGAGAGAAATCGCCACGCCCCAGTTGCCTGGCAGCGGATGTCAGTGACTTGACCGGTGCCAAAACTCGTCGCGACAGGAAAAAGGTCACTATCAGTGCAATGGCACCCGCAATCAGGCCTCCCCAGATAAAAAAGAGACCAATTGCGTTGAAGGTTATTTGTAGTGATCTGATACCTAAATCTGATGATTCCGGGGTGATGTAAAGTGTGCCGACACCGTTTGGACGAAACTGGAGTAACAGGGGCCTGCCTGGTGATTCAGGGTCATGTGCCTCTCCCAACAGGTCTCCTTCGGAGTCTGCCACTACAATTCCGTTGGCATCCGTCAGTATGATTCGCTCCCCGTATAGATTGCCCCACTGCTCTATGAAGGGTTGAATCCCCGACCAGCTTCCTCGCTGGATATAGTAAAAGGATAGCTCACTTTCCATCCTGCTGGTGCGTATCTGGTCAGTGCGCTCTTCAAGCTTGCGGATTTCGGCCTGGGTGGCCTGATTAATGAAGAAAAATACGGCGCCGATGGTCACCAGTATTACTAAAGTGAAAGATACCACAAGCCGGAAACGCAGACTATGTATCATCGCTTGCCTCTGAAAACTTATAGCCGACCCCGTAAACTGTCTTTACGTATCTGGGGTGGCCGGGGTCAGGCTCAAGCTTTCGTCGCAGGTTGAGAATATGGACATCAATAGTGCGGTCGAAGCCCTCAAAGTCTGGACCAATGGCCTGTTCGATAAGTTGCGCCCGGCTGAATACTCTACCTGGTTCCCTGGCAAGGACTCCCAGTAGCTTGAATTCTACCGAGGTCAGGTTCAGAGGTCTGTTGGCAAGGGTTGCTTCGTGTTTGTGGAAGTCGACCATAAGTTCCCCCTGCCAGACCTGTGCCGGGCCACGCTCTCCCGGCAGGCGTCTGAGTACGGTCCTCACTCTGGCTGCCAGTTCCCTGGGGCTGAATGGTTTAGTCATGTAGTCGTCTGCCCCCAGTTCCAGTCCTGTCAGTTTGTCCTGGTCGGTAGTCCTGGCTGTGAGCATAATAATCGGCACGTCGGATTCGGACCTGAGGGTCCGGCAGACTTCAAGGCCATCTATGCCAGGTAGCATGAGGTCCAGAACGATAAGGTCAGGATGACTCTCCCGGGCCAGGCGTAGCGCTTCAATGCCGTCATAGGCAGTAAGGACCCGGTAGCCATCCCGTTCCAGGTAGAGCTTGACCAGTTCTACCGTCTTTGTATCGTCGTCAACCACGAGGACCCGTTTACCTGCCATCTCCTCTCCCACCAGAAAGCTCACGTATCTATCTGATGTTATAACACAAATATTAAGAAATTGTTAAATTCCCACCTCAGCAAAGGCACTCGCAAAAGAAGAAGAGGGGGAAGTGTATTCCCCCTCCGTGTCACTGGCTTTATCTTGGTAACTGCTCAGGAAGCTCTGGTAATTACTTTTCAGCTTCAGGGATGAACCCGATACCGGGCCCACACCGGCCACGAAGCCCGTGTCCACCGGGGCCGCCTAGACCACCGAAACCGCGGTCACCAAAGTTAAACTGCACATCAGGTCTGGCTTGCCACCACTCGAGGTATTGCTGGGCCTCTTCTTCTGTGAGCCAACCTTCATCAACTGCCTTCTCAAGCCACTTTGCCTGGGCTTCGTCTCGCATCTCATCTATGGCTTCAGTGAAGGCGTCTTCGAGCTGCTGCCGGTCGATACCGAGCTTGTCGGCGACCTTATCCAGTAATGTTAACCTCGGGGAAGTATCCTCCTCATTGTCCCCCTGAGCATAGACGATGCCGCCTATACTCCCGGCCAGTACCAGGGCCACCAGTAGTACCGCACCAATAATGAACTTTTTACTTCGCCACACTTCTGTTTTGCCTCCTTTTCCGTCTCCTCCAAGGTCTGGTTAACTAAGAATAAATATAACATCCAAATATGAAAATCCTGTTAAGCTTTTGGGCACGGTTTTAGAATTCGCTATGAAATGCTGGTAATGGCAGAACCAGACATGGGCATCTGGCTAGATAATGGAGGCGTGATAAAAATAGGCCAGGCCAACCTAGTAGATTGTAAGGTTGACCTGGCTTCTGTTGCCTGATTTTATGCTCGGCCGTAGGACTCGCTTCAGCTTGGCCAATTAAGCCGGACTTAGCTGAAAATCAGTGATGGTACGTCCCTGGAGGACTCATCCAGCTCCCTGAGCTTGGCATCAGTATGTCTCCTTCTCTCCTCTGTCGTCGAGACAATCTTGGCGGTTTCGGCATAATACCTTCGGATTTTCTCAACATTCTTGAGTTCGGACAGGATGACAGAGACATCAAGTGCACCAGCATTCCGGGGGTAGTCACCGTTCCTGATGATGGCCTCCGGGGTAAGGCTCTTGAGATATTCGCCGAGCTCCTTGATGACAGTGAGGTTCATCTCCTTGCTGGGAGCAGATATGAGGTATAGTGCCCGTGAGGCATCCTCAGGGTTGCACTTAAAGGACAGCTCGCTGATGGCAGCGTCCATTGCCTCGATGCCGCGGTGGATTTCCGTGCTCTTGTCGCGGTAATTGCGTGATGACCGGAAGGGTAGCCGGAAGGGGGGCAATTGTGCCTGGCCGTAGCCGATAACTGTCCACCCGGCTATACTCTGGATAATATCTCCGGCATCAAGCAGTCTGGCACCGACATATTTTGCCTTCTTCTCCTCGCCGGCACAGAGTATATTATAGAATGGCTCAACGATGAGGTGATTGATTCCGGCCAGGTTGTTCCTCAGCGTATCGGTCTTTTTGACATACCGCTGGTTATCGACCAGGAAGATAGCATCCGCCACCGCGTCAGCCGACTTGAGACATGTCGCCGTATTATAGATGGTCCTCTCTTCGGTGTTCTCTTCATGTTCGAAGGGCAGGACAATGAGGTTATAGATTGGCTTGTCAATATAGCGTTCCTTGAGTATCTGGGTCATGATTGAGATTGACCCGGAGCCGGTGCCTCCGGCAGCGCCGGCGCATAGCATGAAGGCGTCTGACTCGAAGAAACGGGGTGTTGACCTGATGGCATCAATAACCTTGTCAGCGTCTTCCTTGGCGATTTCGGCAGCCAGTTCGTTTATCTTGCCGACACCGTGACCGCCTGACTTTCGCCCCCCGATGAGGATTCTGTGACGGTAGTCGGACTTGATGTGGGATAGTCCGCCCAGGTCAGCGAGGTCAGTATTGACAGCGAAGACACCGGTGACTATCTCAATCCTGCGCCGAGCTTTAGCCTTACTGTTAATTCGGGCAAAGCCGTCAGCGATGTTGGAGCCACATTGCCCCAGACCAATAACCAGTAATTTCACTTTTCTACCTCCTAGCTTTTGCTGTCGCCCAGAACGCCACCCTGGCCGACATCTATGCTAGTTTCAGTATAGAGGATAGGCTATCGGGGTGAATATCCCACGATAGTACTGCTATTACTAGGTGAATAGTCCTAAAGCCGCAGGGGGAGTGGTGCGAATCATTGACTCAAGTCCTGCCTGTGTTTATAATTTAGCAAGGTCGCATTCTCTAACCAGGTAGAAGTAGTCCGGTGTCGTAATAATGTGGAGGGACCGGCATGCAAATCTTTATTGATTCGGCAAGTGTTGGCGAGATTGTAAAATGGCTCGAGATGGGTGTGATTGATGGAGTAACGACTAACCCCAGCATAATGCTCAAGGACGGCGTCTATGACGCCGAAGCGGGAGTAAGGACAATCTCTGCCCTGATAGACCCTCTGCCGGTATGTGTCGAGGTCACCACTGACGAGCCGGATGATATGGCAGTACAAGCCAGACGACTTGCTTCCTGGGCACACAACATAGTTATCAAGATACCCCACATAACTTCTGATGGTGTTCCCTGCTACGGAGTTATCAAGGAACTGGAAATGGAGGGGATAAAAGTAAACGCTACGGCAGCAATGTCCCTGGGGCAGGTGATACTGGCGGCCAAGGCGGGGGCAACCTATATCAGCTTATTTGCAGGCAGGGTGGCTGACGAGGGTGGTAATGCTCCCGAGGTTATCAGAATGGCGGTAGAGTGGCTGGAGCGCTGGAAATTCAAGAGCAAGATAGTTGTTGGCAGTATCAGGTCAGTAGGTGATGTCCTGAATGCGGTTATGGCTGGTGCCCACATTGTCACAATACCTCCACCGTTTCTGAATAAGATGGCAGACCACAAATATACCCGTGAGACAGTAAGGCAGTTTCTTGATGACGCTGAAAAGGCTCTGAGGTTGATGAAACAGGCGATGAGGATGGGCTGAAGAGCAGCAATTCTCTAATTTTCCATGCAGCATTCTGTATTCTGTCCGTGCTTTCCCCCCCTGGCTATGTCCTGCTAATACAGTTCCTTCAAACTGATGTCGATGCGGTTCAGGGCCTCATCTATATCATCAGCGGCGACCATGCGGTTTGTGACCGCCCTGTATTTATTATAGCCACGATAGCCTATCTTGACACCCCGTGTGTTCAGCAGCTGTATGAAATCGGGGCCGGAGACCTCTAGGGGGGTTTCAAAATTCACAATGTTGGTCTGGACTTCGTGAGGGACGACTATGCTGGTGATATTGGATAGCCCCTTTGCCAGACGGCGGGCATTATCATGGTCTTCGACCAGCCGCGTCACCATTGTTTGCAGGGCGACGATACCGGCGGCAGCGATAATTCCCGCCTGCCGCATTCCTCCTCCAATCATCTTGCGCCACTTGCGGGCACTCTCGATAAATTCATGTGTGCCACAGAGGACGGAGCCGACGGGGGCGCTGAGTCCCTTGGAGAGGCAAAAGCAGACAGAATCAACATCCCTGGCCAGTTCACTGGTGGGCACATTAAGGGCGATGGCGGCGTTGAAAATCCGGGCACCGTCAAGGTGGACCAGGAGACCGTGCCGGTGTGCTATTTCGGCGGCATTCGATGTGTAGTCCGCAGTGAGTACAGCACCCCCACAGCGGTTATGGGTATTCTCCAGGCACAGCAGGGTGGTCTGAGGAAAATGAATGTTCTGGCTACGGATAGAGTCCTCAATCATGCTGAGGTCAATCTGCCCATCCTGGCTGTTTGGCACGGTGTGCATTACCACTCCGCCCAGAGCGGAGGCGCCTCCCACCTCATACCAGAACGTGTGAGACTCACTACCGAGGAGGACTTCTTCGCCATGATGTGTCTGAGTGAGAATAGCCAGCAGGTTGCTCATTGTTCCGCTGGCGGTGAAGAGGGCGGCCTCCTTTCCCAGCATCTGCGCTGCCAATTGCTCCAGGGCATTTATCGTCGGGTCCTCTTTATAGACGTCGTCACCAACCTCGGCCTGATACATGGCACGGCGCATCTCGTCGGTGGGTAATGTTACGGTATCGCTGCGCAGGTCAATGACTTTCATTTGTACCTCCTTATACTCCACTCCGGTTTCTGGCAGTTCGACAGAAATCTAACTGCCGAAAATAGCAGCGGCTTGCTTCATATTGGCGATTACGTCTACCTTGAACGGGCAGCGTTCAACGCATACGCCGCATTCTGTACAGGCTGAAGCTGTGACCGATAATGACTCGTATCGAGTAGCAACCAGATTGTTACTGGCATATCGGGCGGTATCAGTGAGGCGTGTCACCGTACCGATGTCAATACTGACCGGGCAGGGCAGGCAGTGGTTACAGTACATGCAACTACCTTGCAGCTTCCAGATGGTGTTGGTATCAATGGCGCTGTAGTCCTTTTCCTCGTCAGTGGCTTCCAGATAGGCCAGTGCCGCCCTCATCTCATTTGCGGTGCGGCAGCCCGGGACGGCGGTACACACACCAGGCTGGGAGAGGGCGTAGCTGAGACACTGGACTGGCGTCAGGACGATAGCGCTGGGATTTTTTTTGTTGAACAGCCAGCCGGCGGCATAGGGTTTCATTGCTACAACAGCGACGCCGTTAGCAGCACAGGCATGGTGGAGTTCCCTTCTGCTGGGAGTCGGGTCTGTTTCGGGACGTGGCTGGCGGTAGGTACTTGCCTGCCATACGTCCTCGACTGCTATATCACCCGGCAGGGTGTCTATTGCCGGGTTTATGGGAAGCATCAGGACATCAATATATCCACTATCGACTGCCCTGAGGGCAACCGGTACGCGATGACTGCTCATTCCGATAAAGCGTGCCTTGCCTTCCTTTTGCAGGCGAAGTGCCAGTTCGAGGAGCCCGCCCGGTCCGAATATCTTATCATAATCATCTACCTCATCGACGAAGAACAGCATGAGGATGTCAATGTAGTCTGTCTGCAACCTAGTGAGCAGGTCGTTGAAGTAATGCTCACATATGGTGCTGTCCCGTGAGCGGTTAGGTTGACCGTTTTTCAAGGTGGACCCCAGATGACCAGCGACCATTACCTGGTGCCTTCGCTCTTTCAGGGCGGTGCCGAAGTTGTCCCGGACATCGGGTGAGGCCATGAAGAGGTCAATATAGTTCACACCTTCATTTAGGGCGGTATTGACGACGGAGGCAATCGTATCCAGCGGAGCATGCTCCAGGTGCTCAGCCCCGAGGCCGATAATGCTGACATCGACACCTTTCTTGCCCAGTTTTCGGTACTGCATTTCCTCGTCCTCCTGTGCTTGTGGGTACAGCGACATTATCTTACTCGCTGGCGGAACCAATAGCAAGCGCAGACTTAAGCAGAATAACCGATATAATAACTGGATGTTCGTGTAATACGTTGAGAAGCTAACCCTGGCGTCAGTCGGCACTCTTGTTTTGCTTGGGGAGCAGTACGCCCACGGGGCATCGCTTAACGCATTCCATACAGGAAGCACAGCGTGACTCGTCACCGTAGAAGGCCACTCTGGTATCAGTACCGCGGTTGAGGAAATACAGGGAACTGGTTCCGTGGATGTCCTTGCAGGTCTGGACACATATACCGCAGAGGACGCACTTATTCGGGTCATAATCGAAGCAGGGGGGAGAGGTATCCAGGGGAAGCTCCTCCTCTGGAACTCGCAAGCGCCGTACTCGCCGGCGGTCTATGCGGAGCCTGGCCATCAGCTTCTGGAGCTCGCACTTTCCGCTGCTGGGACAGCCACGGCAGGTAATGTGGTGGTTGGCGATGAGCAGCTCGACAACGGGACGGATTGCCTGGTCAATTTCCGGAGACTTAGTCCTGACCACCATGCCGGGTGCAACCGGTACACGACAGGCAGTGACCAGCCTGCCGTCAATCTCAACCAAACAGAGCCGGCAGGCACCACGGCCTTCCAGTGCGGGATGATAGCAGAGGTGGGGAATATAGATATCGTTCTGGAGGGCGGCTGCCAGGACAGAGGTCCCTTCGTCAGCCTCCAGTACTAGATTGTCAATAGTGAGCGTGACTTTTCCCATCTTTTACCCTACTGGTAGAAGAGGCACACGCCGGCAGGACAGTACCCCTCTTTGATGTGCGCCTCATACTCATCACGGAAGTAGCGGATGGTGGTGAGTACCGGGTTCGGGGCACTCTGCCCCAGGGCGCACAGGGACGTCTCAGCGATTGACTTACCCAGTTCTTCAAGCAGGTCAATATCTCCCGGTCGACCCTGTCCTTTGCAGATATGGTCGAGGATGTCAAACATCTGCCTGGTCCCCACCCGGCAGGGAACACACTGTCCACAGGACTCGCGCCTCGTGAAATCGAGAAAATAGCGAGCTACATCCACCATGCAGGTGTCCTGGTCCATGACGACCATGCCACCCGAGCCCATCATCGAACCGGCCTCCGTAAGCGAGTCGAAATCGACCGGCAGGTTCAACAGCTCAGCCGGGAGACAGCCACCCGATGGGCCGCCTGTCTGGACGGCTTTGAAAGCACGACCGTCGGGTATACCGCCGCCGATGTCGAAGATAATATCGCGGAGCCGGGTGCCCATAGGGACCTCTACCAGACCACTGTTGACTACTTTGCCGGTCAGCGAGAAAATGGCTGTGCCTTTGCTGCGCTCCGTTCCACGGCTGGCAAACCAGCCAGAGCCGTGCTCGATAATTGACGGGATGTTGGCAAAGGTCTTGACGTTGTTAAGCAGGGTTGGTTTTCCCCAGAGTCCAGATTGGGTGGTGCGGGGACGGGGTGAAGGTTTGGGCAGACCTCGCTTGCCCTCGATTGAGAGGACCAGAGCGGTCGACTCGCCGCAGACAAAGGCCCCGGCACCCTGAAAGATTTCTATGTCGAAGTTGAAGCCGCTCCCCAGGATGTCTTTACCGAGGAACCCTCGTTCCCTGGCCTGCATTATCGCTATCTTCAGGCGTTTTACGGCGAGCGGGTATTCGGCGCGGACGTAAACATAACCCTGACTGGCACCAACAGCCCAACCGGCGATTATCATCCCTTCAAGAACGGCGTGTGGGTCCCCTTCGAGAACAGAGCGGTCCTGGAAAGCACCCGGGTCGCCCTCATCAGCATTACAGATAACGTACTTCTGTTCCGCCTCCTCCACATAGCAGGCTTCCCATTTTTGCCCGGTGGGGAAGCCAGCACCACCGAGCCCGCGAAGCCCCGAGCGCTTTACCTCGTCAATTATTTGCTCCGGGGTCATTTCAGACAAAGCGGTACGTAGTGCCTGGTAGCCACCAGTACCAATATAATCGTCGATATTCTCCGGATTGATATGGCCGCAGTTCCGCAGTACCAGTCGCTGTTGTTTGTAGTAGAAGGGTATGTCACGGTAGCAGGTCAATGTTCTGTCAATAACCAGGTCATGGTAGAAAAGGCGGTCGACGGGATTCCCGCCTGGCAGAAATGACCGGGCGATATCCGGGACATCATCGGGGCTGACTTTAGAGTAGAAGATGCCTTCAGGCTCAATGACGACCAGCGGCCCTCTCTGGCAGAAACCGTGGCAACCGGTAGCTTTGACCCGGATGCTATCGCTCAGGTTGAGTCCGGCTATCTCTCTTTGCAGCAGGGAATATAATTGCTCAGCACCCCCGGAGACGCAGCCTGTTCCCTGGCAGACAATAATCTCATGCTCGCTATCAGACATACACTCTCTCTCTGGGTAGACCTGGGATAACCGCGCTTGCTTTCTCGGGGGCAAATATACGGTGCACGTTATAGATAATAGGGTTCAACTGTGCTAGCTGTCAAGTGCAGATGAGGCTGGCGTATATGGCACAGAACCTGTTTATGCCTTTGTGTAGGGAATAACTCGCGTGATACAGGCATCATGGATAAAGGCATCGCCGTAGCATGAATTGTTTTCATCTAGAAATAAGCATAGAAATAAGCAAGCCCGAGGGATACCCTCGGGCTTGCTTGATAGGAAGGTGAAGAAAAAATTATGGTTGTAAAGGTAGTACTATATATTGTGTATTGTACTGCGCTGAGGTTAAGAAAAGGTAAAAACCACCGCTGTCATGTTACAAGCAGGTTACGAACTGGTAATCGTATCGTGACAGTCCTGTCCTCTGGTAAGCCGCAGGTTGTTACTATCGACCGGTGCTGCACAAAATGAGGTTGTTTTATCTTAAATGGTGGCTTTGGCCTTATCTCCCCTTCCAGACAGGCGGCCTCTTCTCCCGAAAAGCCCTGATACCTTCTCTGCAGTCCTCGCTGGTGTTCGTACTGCGGAAGCGTTGACCGGTTTCAGCGCGGTGAACGTTGGGTGGCCACTCGAGCGAACCATAGGTTAGCTCTTTTATCGCTTTCAAGGCCAGCGGCGCTCCCTGCGAAACCTTGAGAGCCATTTCTTTGGCTGCTGTCATGAGTTCTTCCGGCGGTACAACTTTGGTCACCAGACCTATTCGTTCTGCCTCTCGGGCATCAATAATCTCGCCGGAATACATTAACTCAAGGGCTTTGCTTAGCCCAACGAGGTATGGCAGCAGATACGGTCCGGCACCAATATCGGGTGCCAGACCTCTCATGCTGAACACCCATCCGATGCGGGCATTCTCCGAGGCAATTCTGATATCGCACAAGGCAACAAACTCAGCTGCCATGCCTACAGCAATGCCGTTTACGGCCGCGATTGTCGGTTTTGGGATTCGTACAAAGGGCCAGCTAGGCAACGAGCTGTCAGGTATTTCGACCTCCGGCTGTTCTCCGGCTGTCCCCCGTCTCTCAGCACTGGCCTGTCTCGCCGCGTCAGATTCTTCCTGAGTACGCCCCAGGGCAGAGACGTCAGTTCCGGCGCTGAAAGCACGACCGTTACCGGTGACTATTATTGCCTTGACCTCTTCATCGGCAGCGGCTTTGGCAAGTAACCATCGGAAGTCCACCTGCATGTCGTTGTCAATCGCATTCAGTTTTTCAGGGCGATTGAACGTAATAATAGCGATTCCGTCCTCTTTGGTGTAAAGAATTTTTTCGTCTGCCATAATACTTGTCTCCTAAAAGCTCTTTCAATTCCGTTGTCGTTACTTTTTCAGTACCTCGTACAGGCGGGCGACGTTCATCCGTTGCAGCATGGGTCCCATTGCCTCCATGCTGGCATCCATAGGGTAACGGTCGAGGAGTGAGATAGTGTCCTGGGCCTCTTCCAGGCTCATGCCTTTGTTGATGGCATCGCTGACAGCATCTATCCAGGCCTGAATTATGGCCTTCATCTCTGGGATATAGCTGGGGCGGCAGACCTCACCGTGGCCCGGTACCATAAATTCCGCCCCCAGTTCTTGAAGTCTGTCCAGGGAGTCGAGCCACTCATAAGGTACAGCCTGGTGCAGGAAAGGATGTGTCTCGTAGAAGATATTATCCGAGGTGAAAACGACCTTTTCTTCGGGGATGTAGACGGCTACCTGGTAGGGAGTGTGTCCGGGGAGGTTTGTTAGCTGAAAAGTATGGTCTCCGACATAGACAGTTGCCCGGTCGTTCAGGGTGATGGTAGGCGGGTGGTAACGGAACCCCTCGAGTAATGGCAGGCTCTCTGGCGATGTCTGCTTGAGGCGCTCTTTTAGCTGCTCCACGGATGCAGCGAGAATCGCCTCCCGGGTGCCCTCGTGGGCAATAACGGTGCCCTCGAAAAAGTGGATGCCGGTGAAATGGTCACCGTGAGGTTCGGTTATCATGATATAGCGGACAGGTCCGTGCTTGGCAATCTCGTCCCGCCACTTTATCGCGTCGGCTGGCATCTGCGGGGTATCTATCATGACGACACCCTCACTGGTTACCACGAATCCGGGATTGCAACCCTGGAATTCGGTCTCGGCGTAGACATTAGATGTAACTTTCTGCATGTCTTCCTCCTTTCATTAGCGGCTTGGTCAAGAGCCAGGACTAATTGATTGTGTACTATTCTATCGCAAACCGAAGTGGAATGAAAGCGCAGGTATTTGAGATTTAAATAGGCTATAATGGTTGGCGTATGTTTTTGCATTGTGCATGATTCATCTGCTCCTAAAAGATGTCTTTACCGTTCGGATTGCGCATGACTATGCTCGGGAGGCCTAACATTTGGTCTGGCTGAAGTTTATTGCTTGCGCGATTATTATTGTGGTTGCCGGAACAAAGACAGCCCAGTATGGGGAAGTCATTGCCGAGCGTACCGGTCTGGGTCGAATACGGGTCGGGATGCTCTTGCTGGCAGTTATTTCATCCATGCCAGAGCTGGTTACCGGGGTAAGTTCAGTTGCCCTCGTAGACGTGCCTGATTTTGGTGTTGGCACACTGTTAGGGAGCTGCCTCTTCAACCTGACCATCCTTGCTCTTTTAGATATAATGAGTCGCCGTGAACCTGTCCTTAACCATGCCAGCAGGAGACACTTGCCACTGGCAGGCATGGTAATATTACTGATGGGGATAGCGGGCCTGAGTATCCGCTTCCGTGAGAGTCTGGCCGGGGTATCTCTTGGCTGGGTGGGAGTTCCTACCATCGTCATCATGCTCCTTTATCTAGTGGGGCTGTGGCGCATAACCCGTTCTGAGGCTAATTACCATGCGACTGTACCGGTGGCGGCAGGGGTTCGTTTGGCCAGGCTTACGTGGGTCAAGCTCGCTGTGGCCGCAGCGGGGGTTATTGGTGCCGGGATATGGATGTCCTATGTCGGCGATGAGATTGCGGTTGTTACAGGCTGGGGGACCAGCTTCATTGGCTCTATGCTCCTGGCGATTGCTACCTCACTACCGGAGCTGGTGATAGCGATTACTGCCTTTCGTCTGGGAGCTATTGACTTGGCAGTGGCCGACATACTGGGTGCCAATATGCTCGACACCGCCTATCTCTTCATCCTCGACTTGTTCTCTGCTAAGGGGCCGCTACTCACTTCTGTGTCTGGTGCCAATGCTATTACGGCCGTGATAGTGGTAGCGATGACGATTGCCGTCGCCGGCGGGCTGCGTTTCCACCAGCGGCGCAAGACCTTCTTCGTCATCAGCTGGTACGGAGTTGTGTTACTCGCTCTCTATATCTACGGGGCTTATGCTCTTTATACTTCGGGGATAGGGTAGGCCGGAACCACTCTTGCTCTACTTATGAATGATGATAACCAAGGAGGGGCACCTTTCTCGCAAACAAAATGGTTACAGACGTTTTGCAAGGGGGACACCCCCTTGGAATCCCCCGTTTC
>CAZTBG010000031.1:0-25819 GCA_964611805.1 uncultured Dehalococcoidales bacterium
TAGCCAAACTGCTCCAGGTAGCGTCGGTTGATTCCGTAGGAAGAAATCTCACCATTGTGGACGACCGACCAGTCGAGAATGTTGAAGGGGTGTGCCCCGCCCCACCATCCAGGGGTATTGGTGGGGAAGCGGCCGTGGGCGGTCCACAGGTAGCCTTCGTATTCGTCGAGGCAGAAGTACTCGCCAATGTCTTCGGGATAGCCGACCCCCTTAAATACCCCCATGTCCTTACCGCTGGAAAAAACAAAGACATCATCCAGCCTGGTGTTTATCTCCATCACCCGCTCGACGACGTAATCGTCCTCGGACTGGCTCCTGGGTTTGTACTGGTCTGCATCAAGGAAGTAACGCCAGACCAGAGGCGGATTGATAATCTTCCGCGCTGGTCGGGTCGGTATCTCCTCGGCGTGTACTATCTCGAAGTGTTTATGCAGGAATTCCTCGGTCTGCCGCCTCCCTTCCGGACTGAGGAACATGACATGGAAAGCATAGAGGTCGGCATGTTCCGGGTAGATTCCGTAAACAGCAAAACCACCACCGAGGCCGTTGCCCCGGTCGTGCATATTAGCAATGGCACGGATAATACTTTCTCCGGAAAATGCTTTTCCTGAGGTATCCATCGCGCCGAATATAGAGCAGGCATCTATAACTTTGCTGTCGCCGTGCGGGTTATTTACGCTTTGCAGGTCTTTCATGTCTAATACTCCTTGAGCAGGCATCGTATCCGGTGCAGTTAGTCACCGATCCCAGATGGCACTTCCAGCCGTGACCGCCATATTTCTTCGGGTAGAGAGACGAGGCCGAAATCTTCAGCGACCAGCGCCTGTTCAAGACCCTGTACGTTCACACGCTCCTTCATTAGGCTGAAGATGATGCCTGACCGCTCAACATCCCTGGCGAACACCATGCCTACTACCAGCCCGTCCTTTAATACTACTTTTTTATAGGAACCGTTCTGCCTCTGACTGACCGTTGTGTAGCTGCCATCGGGTGGCGTGGCTATTCCAGCGGTGGTGACGGCCAGCCCGAAATAGTTCATTGAGTTCATTGCAGTCCCGCCCTGATATTCGGTGGGTACTCCAGCCATGTTGAACCCGGCAACCCTGCCGCCAAGGTAGGCGTTGGGCCAGATTGGGGTGACCCGGTTCTCCCCATGGATAAAGTCGAACACCTCGGCGGCATCACCGCAAGCATAGACGTCGGGACTGGATGTTCTCATATGGCGGTCAACCACAATGCCTCGATTTATGTTGATGCCGGCGGAGGCGGCGAGTCCGGTGCGCGGGTGGACGCCGATAGCCACTACCACCAGCCCGCACGGAACACCGGTGCCGTCGTCCAGGGTGACGCCGTTTACCCGTCCGGTCGATGACTCATTATCTACGCTGGTCACGGTGTGGCCGGTGAGGATATTAACCCCGGACTGTTCCAGGGCGGTCTTCTCTAAGGCGGACATTTCTTCATCTAGAATGGTGCTCAGGATTCGTCCCATCATTTCGATGATGGTGACCTGAATCCCCCGCTTGACCAGTGCCTCGGTGACGCTCACGCCAATGAGGCCGCCGCCGATGACCACGGCACGTCTGGCCTCGCCCAGGAATCGGTCAATCGCCCTGGCATCATCCAGGGTGGTGAAGGTAAAGACACCATCGCTTTCACTACCCTCCGTCGGGGGTACAATGGGCAGGCCTCCGGTAGCCAGAAGTAGCTTCTCCCAGACAATGGTCGTGTCATCAGCCAGCAGCACAGAATGGGCGTTAGTGTCCAGTTCCTCTGCCTTCCTGCCGAGGAAAGTCTTGATGCGGTTATCTTCATAGAAATCGGCGGGCCGGAAGAGGATTCTCTCCAGAGGGCGTTTTTCGGCCAGGTATTTCGAGATAAGCGGCCGCGAGTAGACGGGGTAGGGCTCATCGGAGACAATGGCAATTGAGCCTGCCTTGTCCACTTCGCGGATGGCCTCGGCGGTGCCGATGCCTCCGGCGGAGTTACCGATAATAAGATATTTTACCCTTTCTGTCTTTCCCATTGTGTGCCCAGTCCGTTTAGCTGCTGGCTGCCTCTCCCGCCAGGGCCAGCTTTAAGAAATTGTTATAGATACGGAGCCCGGCCTCGCCACTCCGCTCCGGGTGAAACTGGGTGGCAACGAGATTGCCACGGGCGATGGCACTGCAAAAAGTAATACCGTACTCAGTCTCACCAGCCACCAGTGCCTTATCATCCGGAGACACATAGTAGCTGTGAACAAAGTAGAAGTTGGTCTCGTCTGGTATGCCTTCGAAGACCGGATGGGGTATCAACTGTCTGACCTGATTCCAGCCCATATGAGGAATCTTCTGTCCCTCGGGAAGCCTTTTTACCTGTCCGGGGATGATATTGAGGCAATCGTACCAGCCACCCTCTTCGGTGCCGGTAAAGAGCACCTGCAGGCCGACACAGATGCCGAGGAAGGGCTTGCCGTCGCTGATATATTGACTAATCGGGCCGGTCAGCTGCAGTCGGTTGAGGTTGGTCATGGTATCGCCGGCAGCGCCGACGCCCGGCAGGATGAGGGCCGTGGCCGCCAGTACATCGTCCGGGTTACTGGTCACCTTTGACTCATATCCCAGTCTGGCGATAGCGTTTACGACGCTACGCAGATTGCCCGCACCGTAATCAATAATAGCAATCATCCCGATTCTTTTCCTCTGGTTAGTTATGAAGTTTTAGTTCTCGACAGTGACTTCCACGATGTTTTCTCTGGCGATAGCTTTTTCCCCGCCGTTCTTTTTCACAAAGACATGCATTAGTCCCAGTACCTCATATTTTCCGTTTGCCAAGGTGGTTGTATCCCACCTCACCGGGAAGTTTTCGTTTCTGTTATCGGATTCCCCTATCATAATCCAGGTAGCCGTATTTTTCTGGCGATAGTACCAGGGGTTGTTTATTCTGGTAACAGGTCCTGCCAAGCCCAGCTCCTTTAACTGCTTTCGCAACAGGTCTTCATCAAATTCCTCCCTTAGTAGAACACCCCCGGAGTAGACTTTCAGAGCCTCCGATGGAACGAGATAGTGTGGACCCCAGTTGTAATCCATGATATACCTCCTTTACTGTTTCGGAGTCAATCGCCCCGAATACTAATCAAACCGCGGTAATTACCCTGCTCTTTACTTCAGGCTTCCTGTCTTGAATCTCTATGTATACCAGTGCCTCGTTAGGACAGTTGGCGACGCATGCCGGGATATCTGCTCCCGGACACAGGTCGCATTTTACTGTTCTTCCCAGGCTGGTGTCCTGACGTATCGCACCGAAGGGACAGACCAGCAGACATGTCCAGCAGCCGATGCACCTCTCCTCGTCGATGTTGACAATGCCGGTCTCGGGGTCTCGGGTGAGGGCACCGGTGAGACAGGCATAAACACAGAAGGGCTCATCGCAGTGGTGGCAGCGCACCGAAAATGACACCGGGCGTTTCTCTTCCACGCGCACTCTGGGCAGGGGTGGGGTCTCCTTTTTGAAAGCCTTGATTATGTCCTTTGACTGTGAATGCTCAACCTGGCAATGGACTTCGCAAAGGTGGCAGCCGATGCAGACCTCTTCTTTGACGTAAATCCTTTTCATCTGGACGGCGGCCCCCTTCTTTTTAGTAGCTCGAACTGCCTGCTCGAATAATGCGGTAGTGGACTTCCGTATATAATACCTTACAGTATTTTTTGTGATTTGTCAACCCCCAGTTTAGCCCGGTTAATCCAGCCATAGTTTAGGCGTGGAATAAAGACTCCTGCTATTGAGAAAGTCGGGCGTATACTCGTTATAATACGGAAAAAAGTGGGCTATATATTACCGTATCTGGACATTCTGGGGGATACCGCCCCGGCTGAGGTTTCTGTCGGTCAGTCTCTCTAAGAATCGGCAGATGCTACCAGCTGTAGGCCTTCAGGACGTACTGTGTTAGATTAGGGTACGGTCAAGCACGTCGCCAACAAATAAGTGGCGAAATTAGTAGGGATTTTCACAGTATAATCCGTCCATTTGCAGGTCGGGCGTTGCTCACGAAGCGGGCAATGTGCCGTCGTTGTCGCTGGCCGGGGTCTGAAGTTGAGATTCTCACCCGGGGTTCCCTGGTGCCGTCGCTTTACCCCTTCGCTGCTCGATAAGTCTCTCAATCAGGGTAATGAGGTCATCGTCCAGCATATCAGGGTACTTCTTTTTGGTGTACTCACGAAACTCCGGCCAGTTATCGGCGGGTGACTCGACCAGTTCTGGCACATGACCGGAGACAGAGAGTATCTTTTGCAGGGGTATGCCACTGTATTCTGCGAGCCTCCGACAGGACTTTGTGCTGGGCAGCTCTTTCCCTCGAAGCCAGCGGCTAACGGTAGAGTGGCTAATACCCACTTCTTTTGCAAGCTGGCTGGGTAGAAGCATCCGCTGATGAATTAATTCTCTCAAGAAATCAATGAGGGGTAAACTGTCATCCACCATAATAATACGGTATTGTAATCTTGAGTACTGACAACTGTCAATACCTGACGATAATCTGCTTCCCTTGTATTTTTTGTTTCAGCCAACTGTTACCAGTCTAGGTGGACTGAAAATTCATTATTTAAGAGTACCTGTTCTGGTACTGAATGTGTATCTTTATTAGCTCTTGGTACTGATTCCCTTAGTCGGCGGACATGTGGTATCCTTTAGCAGACGATGTACCCGTCAGGGCGGTGATTTATTAGTCTGCTCGTATTTTCCACCCGGATTGTGGAGAGTTCAGGGGATGCAGGAAAACAGGGATAGGGTTCGGACTGACAGAAATACATATATCTGGACGGGGCTTGGCTTACTAATTGTCGGTGTCATCCTGGTGCTGGTCTCTGTGTTGATATTGTCTTCCCTGGTGTGGCTGACTGCCCTGGGGATTGCCACGCTTATCATGGCCTTCATCCTCCTCGCTCTGGCACGGACCATCCCCAGGGTAACACCGGAGGTCAGTATGCTCCTACTCGAGACCGGTATTGATAACATTGCCACGATTGTGGAGGAGCTAGGAATCAGGTCGAAGCCCATCTACCTCCCATCATCCCTGACCGGCGGTAGGCCTCAGGCGTTAATCCCCCTGCATAGTAATCCCTCGCTGCCGAAGATAACCGGTGCTCTTCCCCGGCGCTTCATTGTTAGATATGGGGCTGGTCCGGATGATGTTGGTCTTCTGGTAACCACTGCCGGGACGGTAGCCGCCGGGATGCTGGAATCGACTCCCGCTCCCTCACCCGTGCCACTGGAGTCGGCATTGACGTCTCTCTTCGTGGGGAGGCTGGGGGCAGCCGACGGAATCAGGGTTTACGCTATTGAGCCGGGTCTCAGGGTGGAGATACGCGCCCCGCGTATTCAGGGTGTCGATACCTGGACTCATCAGTGCCTGGATAGCTCTCTGGCCTCGGTGGTTGCTTCTATTGCAGCGGAAGCGTGGAACAAACCGTTTGTCGTGGCAAAGGAGGAGCAACGTGGCAGGACATATACTGTCGAAATCGAGGCAGTAGAATGAAGATATACAATAACTACGTTATCACCGTTGCCAGCTTGCTGCTGCTGACTACCGTCGTACTCGCTGCCATTGGGGCAAACTCACTCGATGTGTACTATACCTTCTATGTTGTTGAAGCCCTCATCGTTACCGAGCTATACGTATATTTCAAATCCAGGGCCCGCCGTAGCCTGACAATCGTGAGCGCAGTGCTGTTCGCTGGCTTTATGGTTATTGTATTATCAGTAGCTCTTAAAGTACTGGTATAAATTTCGTGTAACCGGGCTATGAAGAAATTTGCCGTTATTCTGTTAGTACTGGCCCCGGTAGCAATCTTTCTTCCCGCTCTCTCGATTGTTGCCCAGCCATCTCATACCCCCCACGAGAACCCGGCCACCATTGGGGGCTCGTCGGATGTGCTACTAATGCTGCTCTTTCACGGTGATGTCTTTGAACTGGCGTTCAGCGGTGAATATCAGGATGCCCGGGGCATGCTTGGTGAGATGCAGTATGCCAATATCAGCAGTGACTTACAGTACGTTGTTGACCGTTTTAATGCACTCTCAAACGAATTGCTGGTTGCTCTTGATAATCTGGAAGGCCTTCTTAATGAAACATCAAACTTGCTGGCCAAGTATCAGCTGAATGAAGCCGGGCAGAAGCTGGAGGAGGCGAGGATAGTTCTGCGGGATGTAGAAGGGCTGCGCGAAAAGGTTCAAAGAGCAGCAGATGCCCTCGGGAGCAGACTGGGCATGACTGATATCCAGCTTACTGACCCGCTCAGGCAGGCATATGACAGTCTGCAGGGGCTTATCAGACGACTGCACGACCTTGTGGACGAATTCAATCGGCTCTGGCAGACTCTGTCCACCGACTACGAAGTCCAGGCAGCAGAAGAACTGCTGCCCACAAATCTAACCATAGAAGTAATGCCACTATCGGCTTTCATTGGTGATAGCGTCTTTGTTACGGGTAGGCTCACCAGCGATGACGTCCCGCTGGCAAATCGGCAGGTTACCGTGTTACGGAAGGACGAACCAATGGTGTTCACCACGGACGAAGAAGGGTTTTACTCCGCCAACATCGGCATACCTATTGGTTATGTCTCCAGCACATTACTGGAGACGCAGTACCTTCCTGCCGGTGGCGACATCGGAGTCTACGCAGCATCGAAGAGCCGTAGCGTGACAATTGAGACCAGATACTACAACACCTTCCTTGAACTGTCGGCTCCGGGGCTGGCCTACCCCGGACTGCCGGTCACCGTGATCGGCAGGGTCAGCTCAACTGGTGAAGTTGTGGAGCGGACCGTCTCACTGATGCTGGATAACGTCCAACTCGTTGACATAAAGACAGAAGGCCAATTTGAAGTCGAGGTTACCATCCCCGGGGATACGCCGGTTGGTGCCCATGGCCTGGATGCTGTCGTTGCCCCTTATGGTCGATATGACGGTACTTTGGAAGGTCTCGATATCCAGGTGTCCGAATTTCAGATAGAGGCGGATATCCAAGCACCGTCCGTAATCACCATTCCGCGCCAGGTGCAGGTCAGTGGCCGGGTACACATTGGCCCTGAAGCTGTTGCCGGTGCCAATGTAATGCTCACTTTCGGGAAGTCATCAGGCTCGATAGTCAAGACGTCCGCTGATGGTAGTTTCACGGCTGTCTTGGAGGAGCCACTTCGCCTGTCTCTGGCCGGACCGCAAAAGCTGACGGTGGAGATTGAGCCAGATGAGCCATACTATAGTGCTATTGAGTTAGAGAAGTGGATTGTGGTCATCAACCCGGTGGGCATCGGTCTGTTGCTGGTGGGACTTGTGTCCGTTGGCCTGTTGGTGTACAGGCGGGTGACCACGAGACCGGTCACGGCACTACCGGGGATACCTGCCCGTGGTTCAGGTCTCCTTTCGGAGGTAATGCCTGTTGCTCCGTCACCGAGACCGAAGCAAGAACTAAGCGACATCAGGGGTGAAATATGGGCAGCCTATCTCGAAGGGCTCGGGGTCATTGAGAAGGCGACCGATACTTACCTGGGGTCAAACACCACCCTGCGTGAGTTTCTCAGGATGGTCGTTTCCCGAATTGCTGCGACTGCCAGGCAGCCCCTGGCTGAACTGACGGCGACGACGGAGATTGCACTTTATTCTGCTCGTGAGCCAGATAGGGAAATGGCGACCGATGCCAGACAGCTTGCCTCTGTCATTAAAAAGGAGGTTGAAGGTGACGCTGCGTAGGTTCCTGATGTTGCTTGCGGTGGTCTCGGTTATCATACTGGCTGTTGTGGTATGGGTCTTCCCTTCGGACGAAGACTTCCAGACCGAAAACCCGTTCTGGAATGGTTCCAGTGAGCTGAGTTTGAATCACTCGTTCATACCCCTGGAGTCGCTGGCCGAGCTCCCGGCAGCGCCGGCTGGAACAACGCTCGTCCTTATTCCCTATATCAATTTCACGCCGTCGGAGCTTGAGGATATTGAACGCTTCGTCACTGCAGGAGGGATGCTGGTTCTGGCTGATGACTACGGGTTCGGGAATGAGGTCCTGGAGTATCTGGGGGTGGAGGCCCGCTTTGCCGGACAGGTCCTTCTTGACCCGTTGTTTAATTACAAGAATGAGCGACTGCCCCGGATTTTCGACCTGTCACCGGACTCCCTGACCAGTGGCATCGACAGCCTGGTGTTGAATCATGCCACCTGCCTTACGGGTGTTGCTGATAGTAATGTACTGGCACTATCTTCCTCGTTCAGCTTCCTCGACCTGAATGATAACGAGGAGTGGGATATTGATGAACCGACTGGCCCCCTGCCGGTGATTTCGCAGCACACCCTGGCGGACGGGCGGATAATACTCGTCTCAGACCCGAGTATATTCATCAACAGCATGAATACCCTGGACGACAACTATACCATTATTGAGAATATTGCCGAAGTCACTTCGTCCCAGCTCCTCATCGACCAGTCGCACCTGCCGTACTCAGACCTGCACCAGACCAAGGGCGTGTTAGCCAGTATCCGCAGTGCGCTCACTACGCCGGTGGGTACGCTGGCCCTGGTGATGGTACTGCTGATTATTACACTGAGGCCGATTTGGCCTCGAAAAGGAGACGGAATTGGAGACATTGCGTAATCCTCAGGAGATGGCCAGTAGCATTATTGCCGAGGTATCAAAGGTGGTGGTGGGTAAGGATAGCGTCAAGAAGCTGCTCTTAGTTGCCCTGCTGGGCCAGGGACATGTGCTGATAGAGGGCCTTCCCGGCACGGCTAAGACCACCGTCGCCCGCACCTTTGCACAGGCCATTGGGGGAAAGTTCAAGAGAATCCAGGGGACTCCAGATATGCTGCCCGCTGACATACTTGGTTTTAACTTTTACCGTCCCGATGGCAGTTCTCAGTTCATGCCCGGCCCCATCTTCGCCAACGTGGTTTTGATTGATGAGCTGAACCGCCTTACTCCCCGGGCCCAGTCGGCCATGCTGGAGGCCATGCAGGAGATGCAGGTCACTGTTGAGCTGGAGACCCATCGGCTGGAGGAGCCTTTCCTGGTCGTTGCTGCCCAGTTACCCCGCGGCGGTGTCGGGACCTCTCCCCTTACCGAGGTACAGACAGACCGGTTTATGTTGCGGTTATGGAGTGGCTTTCCTGATAGGGAAGAGGAGGACCTGGTGCTCACCAATATTGATGAAATCCTGGTGCCGCACGTCTCGACAGTGGTATCCTCCGGCGATATTCTGAGACTCCAGGGGCAGGCCCGTGTGGTGCATGTTGCCGATAGCATGCGGAGTTACATTATTGATATCTGTGGCAGGCTTCGACAACACCCGGACCTATCGCTCGGGCCCAGCACCAGGGGGAGCATTGCCCTGCTCAGAGGGGCAAGGGCCATTGCCTTCATGGACGGTCGGGATTTCGTCATCCCGGACGATGTCAAGGAGCTTGCTATCCCAGCACTTCACCACCGGCTCCGGATAAGTGCCGAGGCCGAGATGGAGAACGTAAATCCTGATGATATCATTGAGAAAGTCCTTTCCGAGGTGCCGGTACCAACCGTTTAGTTATGAAGATGTTGTCGTTGAGAACATTGAGTCAGATGTATCTGCTGGCGTTGCTGCTGGCAGGTACCATTCTGGCGCCATTTCCTTATTCGCCAGCAGCCATTGTTTTGCTGGTGGCGACGGCGCTGGTCATCTACCGCCCCAGTTATCGCAGGCTCAGAGTCATGGTTACTCTGGCGGTACTATTCCTGCTGCCGCTGGTGCTGGAGCAGCTTCTTGACGTGCTATCAACGGTATCCTTTAGTATAGGATTCTTTTCCGTGACTCAGGCACAGGTCATTACCGTAGTGGCTGTCCTTCCTGCCATTTACCTGCTTGATTGGAGCCTGTTGCAGGCTGCACAAAGCCCCAGCCCGAAAGGTGAGCAGAAGCAGGGACGGTCAATCACCTCCGTCACTATAAGCTTCTTTGTCCTGGCACTTGTTATGATTTTCATTTCAATTGTCGTCACCAGCCCTCCGCTATTCTTTACTGGCGCTGCTTCTACCCTCTACCTGCTGGTGGTCCTGGTACGGACTCTGCTGGCGGTGCCAGTGATAGCATTCGAGATACCCGTTGTTGAGAAAAGGGTTGTCGTCGGCAATATGGCTGACATTGCGACCTCTCTGGTGAGCAAAGCGTCCACAGGACTACTCGGTACGCTTGTCCCGGTTGAGCCGTGGCTCAAGGCGAGACCGATGAGTTTCAGTCTGAACGGGGACCGCACCGAGCTTCTTCTCTCGGTAGTGCCACCATTGGCTGGGCCGTTGCGGCCTCATCTTCAGGTATCAGTCGTGGATTCTAGAGGGCTGGTACGTGCCAACCGGCTGGTTGAACCGGTGGCACTGCATGTTATCCCGAGGGCAAAGTACGCTGAGTGGCTGGCATTGAGGTATTTGGAGCAGGCTGGAACGGGAAGTGGCGAGAGTTCTATTCCTGGACTACAGTCACTGAGGCGAGGTACGGAATACTTCGACAGCCGGAGTTACCAGCCGGGTGACGAATTGCGACGTGTAGACTGGAAACATACTGTGAAACTTAACCAGCTCACTGTTAAGGATTTTGTAGAAGCTGGCGGTCAGACGGCCATAATTGGGGTAAACCTGTCCGTCGCTGATGCTGAAGAAGCCGACAAGCTGGCATTCGACCTGATAACGACGGCGCTGACTCTTGCCCAGGAAGCGGTTCCGACGGCACTGGCTGTCTACAATCACGAACAGGTTCTCCTGACCACCGCCGTCATTGACCCTGCGGAGACATTGAAACAATCACTGACGCTGGTAAATAGTATTTCGCTGGCTGAGTTCGGTCGACGTCTCCTACAACCAGCCAGCTTCACCAGACTCCGGCGGAACATGGGTCTGCTTAAGGAAGCAACTTCACAACCGGCCCAGCAGTTGCTTAACATCCTCGATTTTGAATACCGGGCAATTGAGAAGGCAGCCAGGAACCACCCGGCTACCGTGGCTCTGTTGCGGTCTACTGAACGTGTACCAGCCCCGGCGGCCGTAGTGCTGGTGTCTCGATTAAACCATGATGCCGAAGCAGTCATGGTAACCACCGAGAAGTTGTCGAAACGGGGATTCACCACGCTGCCGCTAGTAACTACCTGACAAGGGAGAGTAGTACCGTCGGCCCTATTTACCGTTGTGGAGGTGGTGGTAATCCAGGGCATTCCTGAGGGCGATGACGCCCCGCTCGATAGAGGGGAATGCCGGGATGCCAATCTCCTGATACCGAAAAATAATTTCCCTCTTCTCTCTGTCGGCATCCGGGGTGAAGAGAAAGACAAAGACCATTACTGGCTTCGAAGTCCTGTCCTTGACGTGGTTTGCCAGTTCCAGACTACCCTGGAGTTGCTCCGGCATCATCTGGCGGCCCGGCTTGGTCGAGCAGATAAGCACCAGATTATCGATATTGGCATCCTGCTCGACGATTTCCAGGATACGGCGCATATCCCGGCGGACCGGACCGGCGGTGTCTATCGGGTTGCGGTAGCTCCCGCCGACCACGTTAAAAAATGTGGCCAGCTCGTCGTAGGACTCCTGTGTGAGCATTGGCACCCTCAGTCCGACATCTGCAAAGGAGTCGGTGATGGCTACCGATTGACCTCCAGACCCACCGGCAACCGCTACCCTGTTGCCGCGGACTGGTGGCAGGTAGATGATGGCTTTCAAAGTGTCTATCAATTGCTCCGTACCGGTTACGGCTACGGCGCCACATTGTCTTACCATTGTGTTCCATACCGTTCGCGATACCGCCAGTGCGCCGGTATGTGAGGCGATTGCCCTATCACCATCCTCGCTTCGTCCGCCCTTCCATATCACCACCGGCTTCTTTCTTGCTACCTGCCTGAGTGTCTCGAAAAACCTTCGACCGTCGTTCACGCCTTCCATATACATCGCAATGGCCTTGACCTCTGCATCACCACTGAGGTATTCGAGAAAATCGGTGGTGTCCAGTACGATACCATTGCCTGAGCTAACCGACTTGTTGATGTCCAGTCCCTGGAGATGTGCCTCCAGGCTGAATGTCACGGCAAGGGCGCCACTTTGAGAAATGAAGCCCACCGGCCCGGAAACACCGCTATACTGGTCGTCGGTCTGCTTGATACCGAGTTTTGGATTGAAGATACCCATACAATTCGGGCCAATCAGGTGAAAATTGGCCTCTTCTGCTCTCTTTTTGAGCAGTCGCTCTAACTCTGCACCCTCCTCTGTGCCCGTCTCGGAGAAGCCTGCCGTAAAGAAATGAGCAGCGGCGACATCCTTCTTAATGCAGTCCTCAAGCACCCTCGGGGCTACGTTACGTGACACTGCCACAATAGCCAGGTCAACCGGCTCAGGTATATCGACCAGGCTGGTATAGTTTTCCACACCCAGGGCCTCGATTGCCGCTATCGTGTCTGGATTGACCTGTACGGAGTAGAGCTTGCCGGTAAACTCAAGCTGGCCCCGCAGCCACTCAAAGTTCGTCTGTTTGCTGTCTCCGACCACGGCTACACACCGCGGGTTAAAGGCACGGTCCAGTTTGGTTGAGTCTACCTTCAATTTCGCATTCCTCCGTTTCTGCTATGGCTATCTTAAGGTTGTGGTAATCTGGCTGTCAAGGAATGTTACGAAGGGGCACAGCCTCCTGGATGCTTTCTCACGCCTCTACGCCATTAAATGGGAGTTGTTTGTTACCTGGACTAATTCTGTTTGGATGGATTAATGAAGCACTTCACGTGACCAATCGGACGGTCACACAATGTCTTCAAATGATTAGCGTCCCACTTGGCTCAGTGCCTTCGAAATTTTATCCACAGTTGTCCGGATATCGTCGTCACTATGAGCAAGGGAGACGAAGGCCGATTCAAACTGTGATGGTGGCCAGTATATACCTTCCGATAACAGTTGCTGGAAGAATTCGCCGAAGAGCGATGTGTCTGCCTGCGATACCGATTCGTAATCAAGCGCCGGGCTATCAGTGAAGAAGATTGTAAGCAAAGAAGCAAAACGCGAAATGTTCAGTTTTAGCTCCAGTGAAGAGACTGCATCGGAAATACCTTCTTCTAATTGCGAACTGGCCTTCTCCAGCCGCTCGTAGGTGCCGCGTTGGCTCAGGATTTTGAGTGTCTCTATCCCCGCTGTCATCGCCAGTGGATTACCGGAGAGCGTTCCAGCCTGGTAGACCGGCCCAATCGGTGCCATCATTTCCATAATCTCCCGTCTTCCACCATAAGCACCTACCGGTAAGCCACCGCCAATAATCTTTCCCAAACACGTCAGGTCAGGGGTAATTTTAAAGAGGTCCTGTGCTCCTCCGTAGGTGAACCGAAATCCGGTAATGACTTCGTCGAAGATGAGAACTGCGTCGAACTCCCGGGTCAGACTACGCAGACTTTCTAGAAAACCAGGTCTGGGCGGCACTACGCCCATGTTAGCCGCCACCGGCTCAACGATAACAGCGGCAATATCATCGGGATAGAGCTGGAAGAGCCGGGCCACCGCTTCAACATTGTTGTAAGGTGCCACCAGGGTTTGCTGGGCATAGCTTGCAGGCACACCGGGGCTGTCAGGCAGGCTGAGAGTTGCCAGGCCCGAACCGCCTTTGACCAGCAGCCCATCGGCATGACCGTGGTAACCACCGGCGAATTTTATGACCTTATCCCTGCCGGAAAAGGCTCGTGCCAGACGCAATGCCGACATAGTTGCTTCCGTGCCAGAGTTGACAAACCGTATCATTTCAATAGAGGGTATCGCTGAGCAGAGCATTTTAGCCAGAGTTGTCTCCAGCTCAGTTGGTGCCCCAAAGCTGGTACCACTCTCAGCCACGTGTTGCAATGCTTCAATAACCCGTGGGTGAGTATGCCCCAGGATTAGAGGGCCCCAGGAACACACGTAGTCAATGTACTCGTTATCATCGGCATCATATACCCTGGAGCCCTGCCCTCTCACGATAAAAGGGGGCGTTCCCCCAACAGCTTTGAAAGCACGTACCGGGCTATTCACCCCGCCTGGTAAATAACGCTGTGCTTGATGAAAAAGCTCCCGGGAACGTTGAAATTTCATGATACCTTCTTATACTGTCTGCAACCAGCGTGCCGCATCCTTGGCATGGTAGGTTAAAACAATGTCGGCCCCGGCTCTCTTTATCGCGGTGAGTGTCTCCAGTACAACCTGGCGCTCGTCGAGCCAGCCCTTTTGGCAGGCGGCTTTTACCATGGCGTACTCACCACTGACGTTGTAGGCAGCCAGAGGGTGGTTAAACTTGTTGCGCACTTCTCGTATCACGTCCAGGTAGGCCAGAGCTGGCTTAACCATGACGATATCGGCACCCTCGGCGATATCCAGTTCCACCTCCCGCAGCGCCTCACGCACGTTGGGCGGGTCCATCTGATAGGAACGGCGGTCGCCGAACTGGGGAGCCGACTCCGCTGCCTCCCGGAACGGCCCGTAAAAAGCCGAGGCATATTTGGCGGCGTAAGAAAGAATCGGGATGTGCTGGCACCCTTTATCGTCGAGCGCCTCCCTTATCGCTTTCACCCGGCCATCCATCATGTCTGAAGGAGCGACAATATCAGCACCAGCCTCGACGTGGGATAAAGCTACACTTGACAGCAGCGGCAATGTCCGGTCGTTATCAATGACGCCATTGCTCACTATTCCGCAGTGTCCGTGGCTGGTATATTCACAGAGACAGATGTCGGTTACCACCAGAAGCTCGGGCACAGCGCTCTTTATGGCTCGTATCGCTTTCTGGACGACTCCCTGTGGGTCATAGGCGGATGAGCCGGTTTCATCCTTATGTTCCGGTATCCCGAAGAGTAATACGGCGGGTATCTTGAGCTTAGCTACCTCCTCCGCTTCCGCTGATAGCTGGTCCGGTGAGTAGCGAAAGATACCCGGCATTGAATCAATCTCCTGCCTTATGCCTTTCCCATCGACGACGAATACAGGGTAAATAAGGTCACCAACGTCAATCCGATTTTCCCGGACCAAAGCCCTTAGTGTTTCTGATTGGCGCAGGCGACGCAGGCGTAATTGGGGAAAGCCAGCCATCATCCCTCTCCTCCAAAGTATTCTTCCAGCGCTGCCACCAGGCCCGGAACATTTTGTTTCCCGGCGATGATATCTACTTTGAGCCCGGCCCTGGTTGCAGCCTCAGCCGTTTTCGGCCCGATGCAGGCAACTTTTGCCCTGTTTACCGGCAATGGTTTACCGTGGAATACGGTGACCAGGTTGGTAACCGTTGAGGAACTGGTAAACGTAATCACATCAATATCCCCTGAAGCCAGCATTCGTTTGGCTTCAGCGATAGTCTTATATGGCGGGACCGTGTGATAACAGGTCAACTCGTGTACTTCGCCACCAAGCTTGCGGATTCCTTGTGGTAATTCTTCATCTGCCTTGTCGGCCCGGGGCAGAAGAAAGCGCTGTCCCGTAATATCAAGATGCTCCAGACCGGTCAGGATGCCATCGGTTGTGTAGGTTTCCGGAACATAGTCGGCGGTGATGCCCCTGACTGCCAGGGCTTCTGCCGTAGCCGGACCGATGGCACCGATGCGCAATCCGTTCAAGGCACGGCTGTCCAGCTTTAGTTCACCCAGGCGTTGCCAGAAAGCGGACACGCCGTTAACACTGGTAAATATTATCCATTGATAGTGCTTGATATTTGAAATGGCTTTGTCCAAATCCGTGCTGTCAGTTATTGGCTGTATTTCGATTGTCGGTAGCTCTATCGGTTCGGCACCCCGCTCGGCGAGCATCTGGCTTAAGGTACTTGCCTGGTGGCGTGCCCGGGTAACCAGGATACGCCTGCCGAATAACGGCCGGTTATCAAACCAGCGCAGACTGTCTCGTAGACCGACTACCTGCCCGATGACGATGATTGCTGGTGGAGTGAGGCCTTTGTCTCTTACCCTTGTTACTATGTCCCCAAGGCAGCCGACTACTGTTTCCTGTTTGGACCTGGTGCCTTCCTTGACCACCGCCACCGGCGTACCCGGCGACCTGCCAGATTCAACCAGTCTGGAGACTATCTCCTGGAGGTTCTTCATACCCATAAGGAAGACCAGAGTGTCTACCCCGGTTGCCAATCCCCCCCAGTTGATGCTCGATTCCCCTTTACCTGGGTACTCATGGCCCGTGATAACGGCGAACGAGGACGCCAGCCCGCGGTGAGTTACCGGGATGCCGGCGTAAGCCGGGACTGCTATCGCTGAGGTTATCCCCGGCACCACCTCGAAAGGCACACGGTGCCGGCTGAGAACCTCACCTTCCTCACCCCCACGTCCGAAGACGAATGGGTCCCCACCCTTGAGCCTCACCACGGTTTTGCCTTCTTTCGCCTTAATTATCAGAAGCTGATTTATCTCGTCCTGCGGCTTGGTGTGTTCTCCTGATGCTTTACCCACGTATATCCTCTCCGTATCAGGGCCGCAAAAATCAAGCAACCGGCTGTCAAGCAGGCGGTCATAAACAATGACATCCGCTTTCCTTAGAGACTCCAGACCTTTTACCGAAATCAGCCCGGGGTCACCCGGTCCTGCTCCAACCAGATAGACTTTTCCCGTTTTCATCCTGTTCAATCTACCCCAGCAATGACTTCATCAGCCCCCGATACCAGGAGCCTTTGCGCCAGCCTGGTTCCCAGCTCCTCAGGTGTCAGGGTGCTGTCCGATATTGAGGCACGGAACATCCTTTTTGTTTTTACATCAGCAACCATCCCCTCAAGCCTTAAGGTACCATCTTCTACTGTCCCCAGAGCAGCGATCGGTGCACGGCAGCCGCCACCGAGGGCCCTGAGAAAGGCACGCTCGGCGGTGACGGCCTGCCACTCTGATACACGGTTTAGTGGGGCCAGCAATTCGGCGAGCTTACTGTCATCCGTCCGTATCTCAACTGCCAGTGCTCCCTGACCGACCGCTGGAAGAAAATGCTCCAGCGGAAGGTATTCGCTTATTGTCTCCTCACAACCGAGGCGCTGCATGGCGGCTGCCGCCAGTACGACGCCATCGTACTGGCCTTCAGTGACCTTGCGCAAACGGGTATCAACGTTCCCCCGGATACTGCATATCTCCAGTTCAGGACAGCATGCGCCGAGCTGGACAGCGCGCCTCAGGCTGCCGGTGCCTATCCTTGAGCCGGGCGGAAGCTCGGCCAGTTTTAACCCTCTGGAGACAAGCACGTCTCTGGGGTCCAGTCTCTCGGTTACCGCGGCCAGGCATAATCCGTCGGGGATTTCAGTTGGCATGTCTTTGAGGCTGTGCACCGCCAGGTCAATCTGCTCGCTTAGTAAGGCCTCTTCCAGTTCCTTGACAAAGACACCAGCGCCAGCCATGCGGTCAAGCGGGACGTGGCGACTTCGATCACCCCGGGTTATTACCTTGCTGATGACAACTTCAAGATGAGCGGCCTCTCTAATTTTAGCCGCCACCGATTCAGCCTGAGTCAGGGCAAGTCTGCTGCCCCGCGTACCGGCGATGATGGTTCTTTTCATCCCCTCTTATCCGCATCCAGCTTGAATAGCTCTCTCACCATTTCAGCATAGCCGGGGCCATGCCCGTTGGCTTTGAGATTGTGAATTGGCTCTTTTAATATCTTGGCGACAATTGCCCGGGTCATCATTTCAAGACTATACTGCTCCTCCTCGGATAGTGGCGGGAGCTTTTTCAGGGTACGGGTGAGGTGCGAACGTCGTATATCTTCAGCCTTTTTCATCAGGGCGGTCACCACCGGCCTGACCTCAAGGTCCTGCCACCAGGCGAAGAACTCTTTTACCTTGGCGGCAATAATTTCTCCAGCTTTCTCAATCTCTCCCTCGCGCTGCTTGCGGTTCTGTTCGGAAATGCTGTTAAGGTCGTCAATGTTATACAGGAAAACATTGTTTACCTGTGCCACTGCTGATGTTACATTTCGGGGAACAGCGATATCAATTATTACTAGAGGCGACTCGAGGTGTTGCCTCATCGCTGCCTCGACGAGTGCCACATCCAGTAGATGGTGGGGTGCATCGGCACAGGTAATCACCAGGTCCGAGGTAGCCAGTTCCTCGGCAATACTGCTTAAGCTAATCGATGTCCCGCCCAGGTCCGCAGCCAGCTTCGAGGCCCTGTCATGTGTGCGGCTGACCACACCAATCTGCGATACCCCTCTTTCTTTGGCTGCCCTGGCTGCTAGTGTACCCGCTTCCCCGGCACCGATAACCAGCATCCTGCACTTTTTCAGGTCGCCAATAATATTAGCGGCTAAATCTACTGCTATTGAGCTGACAGAAAGCGCATTGCGACTGATTCCTGTTTGCTCACGTACCAGCCTCCCTGTCCTGATAGCGCTCTGAAAAACGTGACGAAGCGGAAGATTCACGGTGCCCGTCTTCTCCGCTATCTCAAGTGCCTGTCTTACCTGGCCTAGGACTTCATATTCACCCACTACCATAGATTCCAGCCCGCTTGCTACCCGGAAAAGGTGCTTGGCTGCTTCTGTGTCCCGATAAACGTAGACATATCTGAGTAACTCATCGTCGGGAGAGTCCAGCATACCCTTCAAGAAGTCCAGAGTCGCTCTTTTTGCGTCGTCTCCATTATCATCAGTAACAGTATAAATTTCAGTGCGGTTACAGGTAGACAGGATTATGCCCTGGGGAATGTGAGAGCATAGCAGTGACAATGCATCAACCAGGTTCTCGGCACTAATTGCCACCTTCTCCAGAATAGCCACTGGAGCCGTTTGATGATTTATCCCTACCAGACTAAACTGCATGAGACCCTTCCATCAGTCTTGTTGCACTTTCAGATTACCGAGTAGAACAGCTTTGGCTCGTTTACTTTCCCCTCTCTTTATCAGGTCAGTCAACAAGTCCAGGTCCAGGGCTTTCTGCCAGTCTTCACCGTTAACCTTGACCCCCAGTTGTCTTAATTCAGTGCGTACTTCGCCAATCAGGAGGGCCAGCGCGGCATACTCGTCTCCTAAATCCTTTTCAAGTCTTGTGCGGATTTTCCGGGCAAGTGCCGGACTTCGTCCCGCGGTGGAGACGGCAATAGTTACGTCTCCCCGACTCAAACAGGACGGCACAATGAAATCAGAGTCAGCCGCGTCATCCACCACATTGACCAGGACGCCTCTCCCTTTAGCCTCTTTCACAACCTCAAGATTAACGGCGTGTTCATCGGTTGCCGCTATCACAATTAGTGCTTCTCTTAAATCACCAGGCTGGTATAGCTTTCTCTGTACAGTTATTTCCTCGGTCTCGGCCAGCCTGTCTAACTCGTGACAGGGGTCGGGGCTGATTACTTGGACGTCGGCACCAGCATCCAGAAGTGCTTGAACTTTGCGCAGAGCGACCTGACCGCCGCCGACAACCACGCACTTCTTACCGCTGACATTCAGAAAAATCGGATAATAGGAAGGCGGTTCTTTCTTCATACCAAATATTTAACCCTCGTTTTTTTGAACTCTCTGGTACTGTACAGCAGGGCATAATCTGTGAGGCCCGTTTTACGAGATACTCTCTCTGCTATATCCTGGCATACTTCTCGCGAGTGCCCGTGAATCATGGCGAAGAGATTATATTGCCAGTGCTGGTTTGTCCCTCTTTCGTAGCAGTGGCTGACCTCTTTCAGTGAAGCCAGTTTCCGACCGACATTGTCTACTTTATCCGTTGAAGCCACCCAGCAGGACATGGCATTTGCCGTAAAGCCGGCATTCCTGTGGTTGATAGAAGCGCTAAAGCGCCGAATAACACCTCGTTTCTGGAGCGACCTGCATCCTGCCAGAAATCGTTCGGTGTCCATATCCACTCTTTCTGCCATCACAGAGAATGGTACAGGGACTAAGGCCAGGTCCTGTTGTAGCTCATTGATGATTAGCCTGTCGGTGCTGGAAAGCTTGACCTGACTGGTGAGAGCACTCTTCCGGCGAGCCACCGGCGCTGTTTGCCCATTCTCGTCCATGTCAAAGTAAGCACCTATCTTGAATACTTTTACCGCCGGCAATGAGAAGGCAGTTTCAGCACCTGTAGCTCGAGTTAGCTTTTGGAGTTCTGTTTCAATATCACTTTCCGGAGGCAAAGCCAGGGTAAACCATACGTTGAATCGGTGCTCTCTTTCATACCCGTGGCTGACTCCGGGTTGGCTGGCGATAACCTGTTCGGCTTTTTCCAGGTTGGCCTCTGTCACCTTCATTGCCACCAGGGTAGTGTTATAGCCGAGGCTTCTGGAATCAATAACCGGACCTATCAGGCGGATGATTCCCCTTTCCTTTAGCTGCTCGATACGCCGGATTATCTCATCGGTGCTGATGTCCAACCGTCGCCCCAGCTCGGCAAAGGGTTCCCTGGTCAACGGGAACTCTGTCTGTACGAGGTTAAGAAGCCTCCGGTCGCTACTAGCTAACTGCATTACTCCTGTGCTCCGGCTCTGGTTAAGTTCGTTCGTCCCTTCACTGGTTCATAAATACAATAAGGCTCAGCCTCGAGGTAGTCACCGGTGCTCTCGTAAGCGCGAGCCCGACACCCGCCGCAGACTCTTTTGTACTCGCACACCCCGCATTTACCTTTGATATTTGACAGGTCCCTGAGGTGGTTGAATAAAGGCGAATCAGCCCAAATCTGCCCGAAAGACTGCTTCCTGACATCTCCCGCTTCCACATCGAGATAACCGCAGCCTTTTACTTTCCCCTGATGTGAGATGAAGCAAAAGCCAGTACCAGCCAGACAGCCGCGCGTAATTGTGTCAGTCGGATGTCCGTGTCCCGCCGAGGGCCCCCTGCCATGGCTGGGTGATGGCGCCTTTACGGGGGCGGATTTCTCCCTCTGGCTGACTATCCGCATATAGTGAGGTGCATCGGTTGGCTTGAAGAATATCCTCTCCCCCAATTCAGATTGTTTATCATAAATCCAATTTAAGGTTTGCTCGTATTCCTGTGGCGAGAGCTCGACTGACTCCAGGCCTTTACCACGGCCCGTTGGTACAAGAAGAAAGGGATGGAAGGCAACCGCCCCAACATCCAGTGCCAGAGATAAGAGCTTATCCAGGTAGGGTGCACTCAGCTTTGTTACGGTACAGTTTATCTGGACTTCGAGACCTGCCTCCCGGACGTTGGTTATACCGGCCATTACAGCGTCAAAGGCGCCGGACTTGCCGCGGAAATTATCCTGAAGAGTAGCTACCGGAAAGTCCAGGCTTATGCCCACACGAGAAATCGGGATGGTCTTCATCCGGGACGCAATCTCTCTGGTGATAAGCGTACCATTGGTTCCCATCACTACTCGCAGTCCTCGGGCAACTGCGTATCTGGCGATTTGGAATACATCCTTGCGGACAAGCGGCTCGCCACCAGTAAGAATGATAATTGGACGGCCTACTTCCAATATCTGGTCAACGAGTCCGAAGCACTCTTCAGTTGTTAGTTCATTACTGTACTGGTTGCTGTCCGAAGAAGCCCGGCAGTGGGCACAAAAAAGGTTGCAGCTACGGGTTATCTCCCAGGCCACCAGCTGTAATCTGGGTGTGATGATATCTGATTGTTTCCGATTGTTCTCATTGTCTTTTGTCATCTTGCTAGTCCAATCTCCTCATCAGTGAGATAGCAGGCCGGGTCTTCTGCCCAGACATCGCCAAAGACGGCTTCAGCCCGTACTCTTAGATTACCGTTACAAATGTCGAGATACTGGCAACGACTGCAACGTCCCTTGAGTAGCTTTTTACGATTTCTCAACCCTTGAAGAAGTGGCTCAGAGGTGTCTGACCATATCTCGCCAAATTTCCTCTCCTGGACATTGCCCAACTTATAGTGCCACCAGAACTGGTCGGGATGAACATTACCCAGGTCATCAACGGCACCTATCCTGATACCGGAGTTATTGCCGCCGTTCATCTTAAGTAAGCTCAAGATTTTATCGGCGCGCTGCGGGTCCTGCTTCTTGGTCTTAAGGTACAGGTAGACTCCGTCGGTGTGATTGTCGACAGTAAGGATCTCCTTATGCAGGCCGCTCCGGTACATGTCCTGGGTGCGTTCGCAAATCAAATCGACCACTGACCTGGTCTGGGAATGGTCAATATCCTCGTTCTGGAGGCTGCTACCACGACCGGAGTAGGCAAGGTGATAGAAGCAGACCCTGTCTATTTTTTCATCCTCCACCAGTTGTAGAATTTCTGGAATTTCCAGATAGTTGGAGCGAGTTATGGTCAACCGTAGCGATACTCTTAGCCCAAGTGCGATACAATTTCTGATGCCATTGAGAGCCGCCTGATAAGCTCCGTCTCGACCCCGAAAACGATCGTTGTTTGCTCCTATGCCATCAAGACTTATCCCAACTTCGGCAAACCCGACGTTTGCAATTATTCCGGCTACTTCCTTGGTAATCAGGGTACCATTAGTTGATAGGGCAATCCTTAGTCCTTGCTGACGGGCGTAGTCTGCTAATTCAAAAAAGTCCCTTCTCATTAATGGCTCTCCCCCCGAAAAGAGGACTACGGGGACGCCGAATTCAGCCAGGTCATGAATGAATGCTTTCCCCGCTCTGGTATCCATTTCTTCAGGTGATTTACGATTATCGGCACTGGCATAGCAATGAATGCAGCTTAGATTGCATTGCCTGGTACAATTCCAGACGACGACGGGTCTCGGAGACTCTTCTGTGTGATTCAACGGCCTTTCCCTGTACCGGAGGTTATCACCAGGGCTGACACCATCACAAAGCAAACGGGAAATTGAAATCATAGAGTGGTTTCCTTTCTATCTTCATCTTGAGTTATATTTCGGAATTGCTGGTGTGTCGCTACCAGCGAGACCAGGGCTTCATCCATAATGCGTGCAACCAGCGGTATTGCGTCTACAACACGTCCGCTGAGCGCTTCCCGTTTCTTCATTAAGCCGGTAGCCACATTCAGGATAGTGTTACGGTGCATAATGAACGCTTCAACCGAATCGGTGAGCGATAGCCCCAGTCTTGCCAATTCCAACCCCATGCTCTTACCGATATCACGAACGTCGCCAAGCGTAACCTGCCGTTCCGATGGCACCGTAATGTATCTGATAATGGAGTTAAGAAGACGGCGACCTAGTTCGGCCTGTTCTTCTGCAGATTCTTTACTAAGTCGGCCGTTCCACGGCGTGTTGGCAAAAAAATTCAAGCCAATCTCGCGATGCAACTGGGCTGTTTCTTCTATCTCGGCAGCAAGGTCTTTAATACCAATCGCCTTTTGGCTGGAACTCACAAACTTCTTCAGGTCCGCTACCAGATAGCGTCGATGCCCTCCGGGTGTTATAAATGCCTTTATCTTTCCTTCATCCGTCCACTGGCGCAGAGCTGCCTCACTAACCCCAAGGACACGGCTGGCTTCACTTATATTGAGAAATGGCTCCTTCTCCATATATCTGTCCCAGAATAGACTTTAAAACCCTCAGCTATTTTCAAGAACTCTATAAGGAATATTAAAAATTCTATTAAATTCTATAATAAACTATTTTTGGATGATTATAAAGGGCATAAACGCGAAGGTGTATAACATTATCATTAGGATTTTCTCAAGATTTAATTAGTCTTGGGCGTAATTTTAAAAGGTTGTGACCGACGAACGTCACACTGCCCAGTGTCCTCTTGGGGTCTGGGGAAAGACAGATAGGTTGCCTCCTGAGGAGATTCTGGACATCACCACCATGTGCGGGCACGGCATGATATCCTCCAGCCTGGTCAGACGAATGGCCAGAGAGGTCAGCCAGGGTCTGATATCGTTTGAGGAGGCCGCCGGCAAGCTGGTAAGACCATGCTCCTGTGGAATATTCAATCCCAAACGTGCTGAGGACCTGCTCCGGGTCGTCATTGAAAAAGGGGCGGGAGACCGGGGCTAGAATCCTTCTCACCTTGTCAGTATCCGAGGTCGGCTGCTATAATTGTTTTGTTTCAGCAAATCATCTGCATCCCGGGCAGGATGGTCTTAGAAAATCACACAGGAGATGAGTGTTAATGACCGGCGTCGCTCTTGACGGTATCAAGGTTGTCGAGTTGGCCACGATGGTGGCCGGGCCGTATTGCGGCAAGATGCTGGCAGATATGGGGGCCGACGTAATCAAGGTAGAACCCCCGGAGGGAGACCCGGCGCGCCAGGTAGGGCCTTTCCCGAAGAGCGGCCCTCACTCTGAGCGCAGTGCGCTGTTCCTCTACAACAATACGAGCAAGAGGGGTATTACTCTAAATATCGATACGGCTGAAGGTCTCGATGCGCTGAAGCGGCTCATCAAGTGGGCGGATGTGCTCATTGATGCCCTCCCATTTCAGCGTCTGAAAAATCTGGGGTTGGATTGGGAGGTTATTTCTCAGCTTAACCCTTGTCTTGTCTACACAGTAATTACGCCATACGGACAGACCGGCCCTCGGGCGGGTGTCAAAGGAGATGAGTTGACCCTAATTCATGCCGGTAGTCTGGGCAACCTTCTGCCGACACGTTCTGAAAATATCGACCGCCCGCCGATAAAGCCCGGGGGTTATTTTGTGGGCTATCACGGTGGCCTTTCGGCTGCCCTGGCTACTGTCGGGGCAGTACTGGGAC
This sequence comes from uncultured Dehalococcoidales bacterium, assembly GCA_964611805.1. GTDB lineage: Bacteria > Chloroflexota > Dehalococcoidia > Dehalococcoidales > Fen-1064 > W589. The sequence goes on from CAZTBG010000031.1 coordinate 24,556, forward strand.
AGTATAAAACAGGGAAAGGCCGGATGGTTGATGTTTCCCTTCAAGAGACCATTGTAACTCTGATGCGGCCAAATATGGCGGGCAACCGCTACCAGCACACGAACTGGAACCGTGTCCCTGACCGGCCACCGGCAATGGGCAGGATGGAGACCAAAGACGGCTATATCGTTATCGGCACGCCTGAAGACCATCATTTCATTGCTTTCCGCGAGCTAATGGGTAATCCTGAATGGATTGCCGGCGAGGAGTGGGAGCATCTGGCATACCGGACGCACCATCTAATGGACGTGACGACTAAGCTGGATGACTGGATGCGGCAGCAGAGCAAGCACGATATCCATCATCGCGGTGCCAGGATGGGTATCGCCGTGGGTCCGATTAACTCCGCCCCGGAAGTCGTGAGTGATGAACAGTTTGTCTACCGTAAATACTTCATCGAGGTGGAACACCCGGAGGCTGGCAAGTATCGCTATGCCGGTTGGCCTTATATAATGTCAGCAACGCCAGCACGTGTCTCCCGGCCAGCGCCGCTCCTGGGCCAGCATAATCAGGAAGTGTTCTGCAACGAACTGGGTTACTCGCCAGAAGAGTTTGAGCAGCTCCGGCGTGCCGGGGCAATATAATGGGGAAAGGTAAGCATGGAGAATAATCCTCCTCCTCTCAAAGGAATAAGGGTAGCTGATTTCTGCTGGGTCTATGCCGGACCCTACACTGGTATGTTACTCGGCTGTCTGGGAGCGGAGGTCATCAAGGTGGAGGGGCACAGGCGGACAGACCTCCTCCGGCACAGCGTCGTCTGGCCACTGGCAGACCCGGCGCCGACCCCGGTACCACCTAATGAGGGTATGGCCTATAATTCGCTCAACATGAGCAAGAAGAGCCTGACCCTTGACCTTAGCAGGCCCGAGGGTGTGGCTGTAGCCAAGAAACTGGTGGCGGTAAGCGACGTCGTTACTGATAACATGCGGGCAGGGTCGATGACCAGGATGGGTATGGGTTATGACGAGCTGTGTAAGATAAAGTCGGATATCATTGTCCTCTCTTTGTCGAGCCGGGGACAGGGAGGCCCGCAGAAGGACTATGCCGGATATGCCACCATCCACCAGGCCATCGGTGGGGGCGCCTATATTAACGGCTACCCGGATGATGCTCCCTGTACTACCATGGGTGATGTTGACCTGATGAATTCCAATACGGCAGCCTTTGCCATAGTAGCGGCATTGTATCATCGCGAGATGACGGGAGAGGGGCAGTTCATTGATTG
>CAZTBG010000032.1:0-3306 GCA_964611805.1 uncultured Dehalococcoidales bacterium
AAGAGGGGTTTATTGGAGACAACGAAGAGCAATACAAAGTATTGATAAGCTATGAAAACACTTCGCAGCAAATGCATAGAGTAGATGCTACAGTTGGGCACTTGAAGTTAATGACATCAGATGGAAATCTGTACGACCCAGAGTACATAGGTGGTGAGAGTTGTTACTTTCTGCTTAGCCCGCAAGGGAGTTATCAGACACACAACTACGCATTTAACATCCAAGAGACAGAAGAGCCTCTAGAATTGTGGAAATATGAAAGTGAGGACAAGGAAAATCCAAGCATCATCTTTGACATAAGTGCTCTAATCACCCCGCCGACAATGAGAATATTAGAGCTAGGACAAGCCCTGCAAATAGATGAATTTGAGTTTCTACCTTTATCAGCTGGTTCAACTGAATTGATAATCACAGGTGCGTACGCTGGTGGAGTTTATTATTTAGCAGAAGCAAAGACGGGATACAGGTTTGTTTATTTAGAGATAGAGGTAATCAATAATGATAACGAGCGTAAACAACCTCCTATTAGTGGTAGGGACGGGGAATTCACAGTACAAACAGATAAGGGAAACATATATCAAGATATATATTCTATAGCCTCACTAGGTTTTGGAAGTGAAAGATGGGCAGGTGAAGCATCGGAGGGGGATATGGAGAAGTATCCAATACTAGTCAGCTACGCATTTGAGCTACAACCCAGTGAGCGGGTTAAGCTAGTGAAAGCCTTTGAGATTCCAGAGGACTCCTATCCAGTGTGCTTTACCTTTCAGCTTCTCGATGATATAAGAACAGTTCAAATAAATATAATAACAGCCCCAGTAAATTTAGAATGACACCCATACTACGCGGGGATAGAATTTTGGTGAAGGTTTTAAGGGACTGAAAACGTGGATAATCAAATTCGTGCTAGGGTATTCATTAGTTGCGGGCAACAGAAGGATTCTGACGAAACCAAAATAGCTCAAGATATAGCCGATAAACTCACCGAAATGGATTTTGACCCCTATATTGCTATAACTGAACAGACTCTCAAAGGTGTTAAGGAGAACATCTTCAGGAGGCTAAGCGAGTCAGAGTATTTGGTTTTTATAGATTTTAAGCGTGATGGACTATGTCAGATAGAAAATGAAAAGCTTAAGGATATAGGTGAACATCGGGGCTCTCTGTTCTCAAATCAAGAACTTGCTATAGCTACCTACTTGGACATAGACTGTATAGCTTTTCAAGAGAAGGGAGTGAGAGGACTTGACGGCATATTGAGATTCATACAGGCAAATTGCACCACCTTTGTAAGCAGAGATTCTCTACCCGACCAGATTGCGGAGAAGGTACAGGAAAAGGTAAAGAAGGGAGAGTGGAATCCAAACTGGAGAAATGAAATTCGCCTAGAACGGGACAGTGCTCAATTAGAAGATGTAGGACGTTTTGCGAATCAATACAGACCCTCACGTTGGTTTCATATAGGGGTGGAGAATCTTCATCGGAAGAAGATGGCACGCAATTGTGTCGTATATCTGGAAAAAATACACGACCTCCAAACTGGTGAGGTCAGGATTCCAGAACTTGTTGAATTCAAGTGGAAAGGTATTGTAAGTGCTAGTGTAACTATTCCGCCGAAACAATCTCGTTATCTGGATGCACTTTACACCTTCCACGATTCTCCCACTACAATTTATTTGGGTATTAACCGTACCCTCGTTGATTTTTCGGGTTACGCTGATTTATATACAATATCAGGTTGTGGAAATTACGAATTAACTTACGTATCATTTTCGGAAGATTTCTCTCCTGCAAGGAAAAGATTCAGTCTCCAAGTCGGTGGGAATCTAGATAATGTCCAGTTTTGTACAAAAGACGTATAGCGGAAATACTTCTAGAATAAAAAAGGGAGAACGCATTGCTACGCTCTCCCTAGGTTATTATTACGACTACTACTCCAAAATGAAAACCCAAACCAAGATTTAGCCCGGCGATGCTCCTCTTTCAGTAGCCGGGTCGCCTACTTTGAAACTTGCCCTGCAAGCACACTTAAGGTAAGATTGGAAGGTCGCAATCATGTCTGTAATGAAGGTGCATTAATGTCTGTCACAGACGACAATGGTCTCGTTATTCCCGAAGTCAGCATATATAACCCTCGACGTGAAGAGGATATTGTCCTGAAAAATGTTTGTATCGATACCGACTATGTCTGCGATGACCAGGGCAGAGTCGTCTATTTCGACATAGAAGAAGCGAAAACGTATCTGGGGGAGAGGGGTAAGTCACTGGCATCACTGCCCCTGCTGGTCAATATATACATTGCTCTTGATAGCCTTGCCCGGGAAAACGAGGTGGCGGAGCGGGTTATAAAGCAACTGAACACTGCCTGGGACCGGACCAGCACTACCATCAGTCCTTCCGGCAACATCGTTCACTCCGACTCAATCATAGGGGAAATTACCTGCAATGACTTGAAGGTGCCGCTCGAAGGTAACGCCATCGCCGAGCTATATGATAAATATGCAGACTTTTTCCAGGCCCTGCTGGGAGTTAAGGACATCGACAGGCTGATGGAGGTGGCTACCAGGCATGACCTTGTCCTGTTTTACTGGTACCCCCGGGGAGAGCGCCTGGCAATGTTAGGCGGTGGCGATTTCTACTACATGCACCATCATATCCCCGGCCTGCTGATGGTGTTCTGCGACGACGAGCCGCATCCGCGCCGGGTACTACGCGGCGTCTGGACTGAAAAGTAGTCCTGTCGCGTGACACTTTTCACTACTTGCTACGGATGCTGTAAACGCACCCGCAGTAGTCCTGGCGGTATAGCTGCCACCGCTTGGCCAGCTCTATTGCCCGCTGAAAACCGGCCTTCTTTTTAAAGTCTCTGGAGAGAAACCGGTCTCCGCCAATCTCCCGGCCAATACGGTTGATTGTATCGGCTGACTTCCTGGGGCCTATCGTCAGGGTGGTGGTGAAGGCATCCGCCTGCTGCTCTATCATGTAATTGTAAGACCTCTGCAACCTGAGCCGGAAGCACACCTCACACCGCTTACCGCCCTCAGGCTCAGCTGCCAGTGGTTCGGCCACCTGAAACCAATCGTCGGGTTCGTAGGGTGATACTATTAGAGGAAAGTCGAACTCAGCAGCAACCCGGTTAGCGACCTCAAGTCTGCGGTCATACTCTTCGGCGGGGTGGATATTGGGGTTATAGAACAGGCCAATGACCTCGTGCCCTTCGGATGTCAGGCGCTCAACCACCCCGGCTGCACAGACACCGCAGCAAACGTGAAGCAGGACTTTCATGGCGTTCTCACATTGTTTCCA
>CAZTBG010000032.1:3406-22846 GCA_964611805.1 uncultured Dehalococcoidales bacterium
AGACACCGCAGCAAACGTGAAGCAGGACTTTCATGGCGTTCTCACATTGTTTCCATCGCGCTGATAATGTCGTAGAAGCTGGTATAGGGCTGGCAGGCGACATTCTCCCGGCGGCAGTATGGCAACAGGCTGCCACCATCGGCTGCAGCAAATATCATATGGCAGTGCCGTGCCGGTTCGAAGTCGGAACGACCATCACCGATATATATGACCCGATAGCCATCGGCCAGGAACAGGCGGGTAAATCTATCCTTGGGGCCGTCGTCCACGATAGCGCCATTGGGCCCGGTGTACTCCACACGCAGTCCGTCCGGACAAAAATGCGTGTCCGCAGCATGTACCTCTAAATCGGGAAAACCGATATCCTCCAGGACCCTTCTGATATAGAATTCGAGGCCATTGCTGACAATCACCAAACGGAAGTCCCGCCGACGGCACAGCGTCACAAACTCTCCAAAGCCGGGCCTGATGGTCACCCTACCCTTGATGTATTCGAGCATTGTCTGCCTGTCGGCGGTGACCATAGAGAAGACTTCCCTGCTGAAGCGGCCAACGGATATCTCACCGACTGCGTATTTCTTTTCCCATTGTCGCCAGTCACCTGTGGCAAAGGCGTCCAGTATTATGTAACTCACGTCCCTGATAGTTATGGTACCGTCGAAATCACACTGTACCAGGGTCTTCTGTGCTTTTTCCACGCTTGCCTCTTCAGGAGTCCCAGACATTTATCTACAGCCTGATGATTGAAGCCTCGACCCCTTCTCCGGTTATGTCAAGAATGGCGACAGTGCCCGGACCCCGCCGGTAGTGGAGAAAGGTAGGGCTGCCGGAACCGACAAATAGAGTGCCGTTATCATCGTGGATTTTGGCATCATGGCTATGGCCATGCACGATGACATCCGGTGCGTGTTCGGCCTGCTCGGGTGTTACCCTGTACCATAGTGGCCTTTCGTGAACAAGCCATACAGTACGGCCCTCAAGCGTCAGGACATGCTTCATCTCAATACGCTTGTCCTGCAGCAGTCTAAACGAATCATCGTCGCCCAGGGCTGCCAGTACAGGTGCTATTTGCTCAAGCTCATCAAGGACAGATATGTCGTAAATGTCGCCAGCATGAAGAATGAGGTCGACCCCTTGAAAGACCTGAGCAACCTCGGGCGGTACCGCCGAAGCTACGTCCGGAATGTGTGTATCGGTTATCAATCCAATGCGCATCTAAATATCTCCATATACAGGTATTATTAAGAGCAGATTTTCCCATGAATAGTAAATGTGGACGGCCCTCCTACAATCTCACTGGTATCCCGGCTTCCTTTAAGTATCTTTTCGCATCAGGGATGGATATCTCACCGAAGTGGAAGATTGAGGCCGCCAGCACAGCCGAAGCCTTGCCTATTGTGACTGCTTCGAGGAGATGCTGTAAGGTGCCGGCACCCCCCGATGCTATTACCGGTATCGAGACGGCTTCAGCGACTGCCCTGGTCATCTCCAGGTCGTAGCCGGCTTTAGTACCATCGGCGTCTTTGCTGGTAAGTAGAATAGTCCCCGCCCCGAGCCTTTCCACCTGCTGAGACCACTCCACTATGTCTTTTCTCGTAGGTTCGTCGCCGCTCCTCACGACCACCTCAAGCCGGGGAAGACTACTCCCTGCAGGGTTCTTCCTGCCGTCAATAGCGACTACTATCCGATCGCTGCGAAAGCGCTTTGCTGCCTCGGAGACAAGTCCCGGCTCTTTTACCGCTGCGGTATTTATCGATACCTTATCAACGCCAATGTCAAATAATGCTTGCATGTCCTCGAGGCTGCCGATGCCACCGCCTACAGTGAAGGGTACGGTGACCACGCCGCGGACCTTTTTAACCCATTCGAGCCTGGTCTTGCGGGCCTGTACTGTGGCAAAAATATCCAGGAAGGCCAGCTCATCGGCACCTTCCCGACAATACGCCTGGGCAGCTTCAACAGGGTCCCGCGCATCCCGCAGGTTTACAAAGTTCACTCCCTTAACGACTCTGCCATCTTTAATATCGAGGCAGGGTATTACCTTGACGTATTCCATCATGCTCTCCTCAGTTTTAGATATATTCGGCTAATAGACACATTATCAAGTTAGCGCCTATTCGTCAAACATGCGAAACAAGACAGGTATATAAACGCAGGCAATAGTGAGTACGTATCCCCCCTTTCAAGTCCATTTAAATTGACTGTAAATGTATGGTGTTATATGCTTAGCAAAGCGAATGTCAGTGGGGGGAAATTATGAAAATTCAGGCTAACGGCATATCGATGAACTATGAAGTGACCGGGAGTGGTAAATGGCTGACGCTGGTGCATGGAGCCGGAGATAATCTGGAGGCGTGGTGGAATCAGGTACCTGTCTTCTCTCGCGATTATAAGGTGCTTGCTTACGATGTCCGGGGATACGGCCAGACAGAGACGCCGACAGGCGAATACTCAACGGATATACTGGTCGAAGACCTGTATGAACTGCTGAAGGTATTGGGTATAAACGAGACCTACCTCCTGGGTTACTCCATGGGTGGCAGGATAGTTGTCGGGCTTACTCTAGGGCACCCTGAAATGGTGAAAGCCCTTATTATTGCTAATAGCGGTTTTGCACCCATGCAGCGAAGCGAGGAGGAGATGAAGGAGATGATGAAGCTTCGTGAGCAACGGATGAAGGTCGTAGAGGAGCAGGGCCTGGAGCCTATCATGGATGAGTCCACAGCCATGGTATTTTCTGCGGGCTGGCCAGAAAAGAACCCTGAGGTAGTAGAACAATATAAGAGAATACGGCTAAAGAATGACCCCAAAGCCTATATAGTAGCCATGAGAGCTATGGTCTGGGGGGCGCAACCTCCCGATGTGAGCAGCATCAAGTGCCCGACACTTGTAATCGGTGGTGAGAGTGATGGTCTCATGGGTGCCGAAGGTGCCAGGGCCACTCATGAACTAATCCCCGGTTCACAGCTTGTAGTCATGCCGACAGGACACGCCTCGGCCATAGAGAGACCGGAGGAGTTTAACTCGGCTGTGCTGAATTTCCTGGCGAGCCTGGGAGATTGATGGCGACAGTTTATGCTATTTGATTTGTCTGAAAAATCACGTACAAGTAGAGGAGTAAATTCTTGATAGAAGTTATAAACGGAGGAACATATGGCTGGTGACAAACTTTCTGTAGTCCTGCGGATTCTAGACAACGAGAATCACCTGCTCGAGCGTGCCGACCAGAAGGCAATAGCACTGCTCTCGACTCTCGGGGTATTCATGGTTTTCTTTATTGTATACTTCCGCGTCATCCCGGTAAACGCAATTACTATTACGCTGAGCTCAATCTATTTCCTTTTCGCTCTACTGTCCATAGTAAGCCTAATCATGACGGTACGCCCCAGGATCCGGTCAATTGATGAAAATACGGTAGATGAGGATAATGTCCCTGCCAGTGAGCCGGCTTTCTTCATGGGGATACGCAGGTTCCGGAACCTTTCTGCCTATAAAAAGGCCATTAATGCTATGGCGGGGGATGAAGAGACTACCATTAATGTGTATATACGCCAGATATACAGCCTAGCCCAGATAAATGCGGTTAAGTACAAATATATTCAGCGTGCTATCCTTCTGGTTATTATTTCTTTAACCACGGAGCTCGTCATAATAGCATACTTGTTTGCCTCCCATTTAGGGGAAGGACTAATCCCGCCGATTACGTGAATGTAAATAGTCCCGAGCTTACCTGCCGACAGGTCTGGAGTATTCCCTCACAGAATCAGCATGGCGTCGCCGAAGCTGTAGAAACGGTATTTCAGGTCGGCGGCCTCACGGTAGGCACGCAGGATAAAGTCTTTACCAGCAAAGGCCGAGACCATCATCAGCAGTGTTGACCTGGGCAGGTGGAAGTTGGTGATAAGTGCATCCACCACCCGAAAACAGTACCCTGGCAAGATGAACAGGTCTACCCAGCCGGAGAATGCCTGAACCCTAGCTGAGCTACCTCCTTGAGCAGCCGCCTCTACTAGCCGTACCGAGGTAGTGCCAACACAGAGTACCCTCCGCCCTTCTGACCTAGCCAGATTCACTTCCCGAGCTACATCCGGGCTGACCACGCCATATTCCTGATGTATTTTGTGTTCTTCAGGGTCGTTTGCCTGGACAGGTTGAAATGTGTCCAGTCCCACATGCAAGGTGACAAAATAGCAACTGACACCCTTGTTTTTTATTCTGTCGAGTAACTCTGGAGTAAAGTGCAGCCCAGCCGTCGGTGCGGCAACACTCCCTTCGTCACGGGCATAGACCGTTTGATAACGCTCCGGCTCGTGTAAAGGCACATGGATATAAGGCGGCAGGGCAATCTCACCCAGTCTAGAGAGCGGCGTTTCCTTCTCAAAATGAATGACTCGTATTCCCCTCTCCCCTGCTCCGACCACCTCAGCAGGAAGGTTACAGTCTCCCTTGCTGGCCGGAGTGCTCACCACTTCTATCCGGTCACCTACCCTGACCCGCTTGGCTGGCCTGACCAGTGTCTCCCAGATGTTGGGCTCAAGCCGGCGCAGCAGCAGGATTTCCAGCTTACCCCCGGTACCGGTCTTACAGGCGTGAAGACGAGCAGGCATGACACGGCTATCATTGAATACAAGAACGTCGCCTTCATGGAGAAAATCCACTATTTCGAAGAAATGACGATGCTCAATTGACCCATTACTTCGATTAAGTACCATAAGTCGGGACTGGTCCCTTTCAGAAATAGGTACCTGTGCAATCAGCTCCGTGGGTAGTGAGTAGTCAAATTCCTCAGTCCGCACCGATGTATCCTCGTGGTGTGTTTTAATCTATTATAGGTGCTCTAATCCCTGGTGACAAAATAGATAGCCCGGAAATAAGGTGACAGCCTTTGCTCAAAAGGGTTACAATAGATGCCAAATCAGAATTTTATCTCTGGCAGTATATTAAGACAAGGGGATTATTGCTAAATGAGCAATCGATATCTAGCCGAACTTATCTCCGTAGGTACCGAACTTCTTAGAGGGGAAATTATTGACACCAATGCCGGATATCTCGCCTCGGAATTGCCTTTGCTCGGCATTCAACTCCAGGCGATGTCCACCGTTGCTGATGACAGAGAGCAGCTTTGTCAGTTGCTCCGGCAGGCCCTGGAGAGGTCAGATCTGGTCATTACCGGAGGTGGTCTCGGACCGACCGAGGATGATCTGACCCGTGACTGTATTGCCAGTGTCCTCAATGAGGAGATGACGGTTGACCCTGAGTTGGAACAGCAATTGCGGGCAAGATTTTCCCGGATGGGACGTGAAATGCCAGCCCACAATATCAAACAGGCTCTCTTAATTCCTTCATCCAGGCCTTTGCCTAACCCGCGTGGTACTGCCCCGGGGTGGTGGGTAGAGAGGGGAAATAAGACCATCGTGGCATTACCGGGTCCTCCGCGAGAAATGAAACCAATGTGGAAGAACGAGGTAATTCCGCGTCTGAGATTAAGACTCCCCGGTGAAGAAATCCTTTCCCGAACAATCAAGACCTTTGTTATTGCCGAGGCTGCAGTATCCGAACTTGTGCAGCCCTTTTTTGAATCAGGTAACCTCACTATGGGAATATACTCACACCCGGATGGGATTCACATCCGTATGGTGGCTCGTGGGGACGATGCCAGGCAGCTTCTCGATACCACTGAGGTACAACTGAAAGAAATCCTGGCACCCCATGTCTGGGGCAAAGACAATGATACCCTGGAGGGAATCATCTGCGGCTGGCTACACCAGAGAGGGTTGACTCTGGCTACCATGGAGGACGGCACCGGGGGTCTGCTGGCCAACATCATCGCCGACGCTCCCAAAAGCTCTGACTGCTACCGTGGTGGCCTGGTTGCCTGCTCGAACGAGACCAAGACTGCCTGGGGAGTGCCGTCTCACCTTATTGAGCAATATGGTGCCATCAGTGCCGAGGTAGCCGAAGCAATGGCCATCGCTGCCCGCGACAGGTTCTCATCTGACTTCGGCCTGGGTACTACCCCCGTGGCTGGCGTGGACAATCCTGAAGGTAAACAGCCCGGTCTGGCCTTCATCGGTATCGCCGATGCCAGGGGGACTCAAACCTGGCAGCAGAACTACCCACCTACCTGGGAAGGTGTCCGAGACCGCGCTGCAATTTCAGCCCTTTTCCGCCTCAGGGAAAGAATGATTGAACTAAAGCTCAATGTGTCCTGAATTAGTGTTGTTAAGTGAATAACAGCTAACCTTGCAATGGGGTGACGCTGACTGGAAGAGCCTCTACATGACCTGCCGAACTGGTCTCTGCCGCATCAAGCTCAGCATCGCTGGTGTTCCCGTGTCCCACTAGCGTGGTGGCTATTGAAAGAAGTCGCGGATGGAGTCGAACTGGCTGGGGAGCAATCCAAGCACAATCGGAAACTGGTCCAGCAAGAACTTACCAAGCATTGATTCCGTGACCAGCCCTTCACCAAAGAACTTAACGACGGTAGCCAGCAAGGCACTGATTAGTATCGCCCCCATCACGAAACCAAAGACCGCGCCACCAACACGGTCGACCCAGCCAAGCAACAGTGCCTTGATAGTAGCTCTGAGAAAGAAGGCTATCACCTGGGAGATGATGAATACTAACGCCAGTATGATGATAAAGGCGACGATATTGGCGATGTCTTCATTTTTGATGAAGGTAAGCACCCCGGCAAAGTTCTCATAGAAGTTGCTTGCCAGGACAACACCTACTATTATGCCTGCCAGGGATAAGGCTGATTTGATAAGCCCCTGCATCAAGCCAGTGAAGATGGGAATGATTAGAGCGATAATAATGATTATGTCAAGCCAATTCATTTACTGCTCCTTTTCTGGCGTCACATATGATAATAAATTGTACCATAGCAGGCAGTCTTGGTAAACTGGTAAAAGGTACTAGTACAATTTCGCCTACGGCCAGGACACACCTGAATAGGAGAGAAGACAATGAATAAATACAGGGTTACCTTCCTGCCAGAACAGAAAGAAGTGGAAGTGGAGGCCGGTACTACCCTCCTCCAGGCAGCCGAGAAGGCCGGAATCCAGATTAATACCCTCTGTGGCGGGGAGGGCCTTTGCGGCGAGTGCCGGGTCCAGGTTGTAGGCGGCAAAGCACGGGCGGATAAAAATGCCATCGGGTTTTTCTCTAAAGATGAACTACAAAAAGGATTTGTCCTGGCGTGTCAGACTAAAGTAGAGGATGATTTACAGGTATTCGTACCGGCGAAATCCCGTGCCGGAGAGGAACATATCATCACCGAGGGAACGACAATCGCGTATAGCGAACCGGAAAGGGTGGTCCTGCACAGGCGACCATACGACCCGGCCTCCTTCTTCGGGCCTCTGGTGAGTAAGGTCTACCTTGAGCTCCCCGAGCCGACCCTTGCCGATAATACCGCCGACATCGAACGTATCACCCGGGAATTAAGGAAAAAAGTCGGCCGAGAGAATTACGAGATATCCCTGGCCTGTCTGCAGAACCTGGCGGAAAAACTACGCCGATATGACTGGAAAGTTACTGCTACGGTAGCCTGGCACGGCAACATCGGCCGGATACTGAGCATAGAGGGCGGTGATACCACCGACCGTCACTACGGACTGGCTGTAGATGTCGGCACGACCACCGTGGTCGTCCAGCTGGTTGACATGAGGACAGGTAAGGTGATGGGGGTGGAGGGCAGTCATAACCTCCAAGCACGCTTCGGCGAAGATGTCATTTCACGAATGGTCTTTGCCTGTGGTCGCGGCTCCCTCGACGAAGTACACAAGGCAATAATCACCAATATCAATAACCTGCTCGGCACCCTGTCCCAAAGTAAAAACGTGGATACGAACGACATTACGGCTATCGTGGCTGCCGGCAACACTACGATGAGCCACTTTCTGCTCCGTCTTATGCCCTGCAATATCAGACTGGAGCCGTATGTCCCAACTGCCACCGTATATCCCCAGGTCATTGCCAGGGAACTGGGTATACAAATTCACCCCCAAGGTATCCTTGAGGTGATGCCCGGCGTTGCCAGCTACGTCGGTGGCGATATTGTGGCCGGAATCCTGGCCTGTGGCATGGCGGACAAGCCTGAGATAAAGTGTCTTATCGACGTCGGCACTAACGGTGAAATCGTAATTGGTAACAATGAGTGGCTTGTCTGTTGCTCTGCCTCAGCCGGTCCGGCGTTTGAGGGTGGTGGTTCCCGTTGTGGTATGAGAGCTGCCCGGGGTGCTATCCAGAAGGTCAAGATTCATAACGGCCAGGTCACTTATGAGGCTATCGGTAAGACCAAACCCAGAGGACTATGCGGCTCCGGGTTTATAGATATCATCTACGAGCTAGTCAGGAACGGTATTATCGGTCCGGATGGTAAATTTACCGGGTCAAAGGACGGTAAGCGCCTTACCGATGATGACGACCCTCGCTACATACTGGCCTTCCCGGAAGAGACGGAATCTGGAGAAGCAGTATCCATCTCGGAATCGGAAATTGCCAATCTTATCAAGTCAAAAGGGGCCGTTTTCGCTGCGATAAAATCACTGGCCGACTATGTCGGGCTTAAATTTGACCAACTTGATACCATTTATGTTGCCGGGGGTTTTGGCAGCTCTCTCGATATCACGAAGGCGGTCGCTATCGGCCTTCTGCCTGATATTGACACCAGCAGGATTCAGTTCATTGGAAATAGCTCGGTGATGGGAGCACGTATGGCCCTGCTCTCGGCCCACGCTTTCGAGAAGGCGATTGATATTAGCAAGAAGATGACCAACATCGAGTTGTCAAACTACCCGCCATTTATGGACGAGTTCATTGCGGCCCTCTTTTTACCGCACACGAATAGCAGCCTGTTTCCTTCAGTGCACTACTGATGCGTCCCTGAATCCAGCGGTGGCCGTTTGTCAGCCCAGGGAGCAGCCCGCTCAAAGGCAGCGGCAGCCCTGAGTACAGTGGCATCGGCAAAGCGCCGCCCGACTATCTGGAGGCCGATGGGCAGGCCGTCCTCCGTCCAACCACACGGTACCGATGCGGCCGGCTGGCCGGTGAAGTTAAATGGATAGGTAAATGGCGTCCAGTCCACAGTTGGCGTTCCTTTTACACCGGCTATCTCGGTCACCTGGTAGGTATTGATATCGAAAGCCGGTACTGCCGTCGCTGGTGTTAGCAACACATCGTAGCGCTCAAATAATGGCTGGATTTTCCCCCAGAACTCCTCCCGGGCGAGGGCGGCGCGTGCGTAGTCCATCGCCGAGATGCCCATTCCCCGCTCCACCATCCGCACCAGCTGCGGGTTCAGCTTTTCGCGCCATTCGTCAAGATAACTGGCCAGCTTACTGGCCAGTGTGACGGCCCATATCACGCCAAAAACAGGCCCCTGGTGTTCCAACTCAAGACTGGCTTCTTCTACACTGGCACCAAGCGACTCGAAGACACTGAGCGCCGATGTTATCACTGCCAGCACTTCGGGGTCTACCAGTGCATAGCCGAGGTCTGAGCTCCAGGCAACCTTCAGTCCTTTGAGGTCTCCTTCAGGTAATGGCAGATACTTCAATTTCTTTTCTGGCAAAGAGCGGCGGTCATGGTCATCCCGGCCAGCGATGACCTCCAGCATCAGGGCAGCATCGGCTACGGTACGCGTTATCGTGCCGGTATGTGAAAGCGTCTGCCACTCCGGCAGTCCCGGACCTCTCGGGACGCGACCATAAGATGGCTTCATGCCGAACGCCCCACAAAAACTGCTGGGGATACGAATGGAACCGCCACCATCACTGCCGACAGCCAGGGGGGCCATACCGGCAACTACCGCGGCAGCTGCACCACCACTCGAACCTCCAGCGTGCCGCTCAGGATTCCACGGGTTGCGTGTCGCTCCGAATAGCAGGTTATCGGTCACACCCATGAAACCAAACTCAGGGGTGTTTGTCTTACCTACTAATATTGCTCCGGCTGCCCTGAGACGCTCGACGACTATATCATCCGCATCGGGTACTAAATTCTCGTAGATGCGGGAGCCGAAGGTGGTACGGACGCCCCTGGTAAAGATAAGGTCTTTGACCGACACAGGGACGCCGTGAAGTGGCCCGAGTTTTTTGCCCTTCATGACGAGGGACTCGGCCTCCTTTGCCTGTTTTCTGGCATCCTCAGCCAGCACAGTGCAGTAAGCATTGAACTTCGGGTTGAACTCATCAATGCGGGCCAAGACTACATCAACTACCTCCACAGGAGAAAGCTTTTTCTCCCGTATTGCTTCCGCCATCTCCAGCGCTGGCATATAGGCAATCTCTGAAGTATTCATGTTATCTCCTTCATTGAGAACCTGATTTTCCAAAGAGGATTATATTGTGTTAGACACAGTGACGCAAGCCAGGTCATTCATCTGTGACTGACTGCTGGCCGCTGCTATTGACAATCCCGGTACATCAAACTACCATATCATCAACAGGGAACTACGACTAGGGCACTCACTGCGGAGGTAATCGGGTGGCTGGCGAGACGTGTCAGGTTTGTAAAAACCGCGTTGACCCCGAGGAAATGGAGGAGCACCACATCGTTCCCAAAAACCTGACAGATGAAGGAGGCATCCCCGAGTCCCAGACCATCCGGCTGTGCACTAATTGCCACGAAGAAGTTCACGCCTGGTACACCGCCAGAGTGCGCCACACAGAATATGACGATAATGCACGACGTTTTCGCAGCAAGTCTTCCCTGGAGATGGTCAACGAATACCAGAGGGTCTTCAGTGACTTCGTGAAATACAAAGGTACGCATTAACTGGACTGGCGAAATAAGTGCCCCCCTGACATGATATTTCCGGCAGGGGGGCACTATTTTTTATCTGAGAATATGATTAGCGCTTACTTGAGCTCTTCCCGGGTGTAGTCAAGAATACGGCGGGCGACAATAAGCATGTTTATCTGACCGGTACCTTCGAAGATATCGTTTATCTTGCCGTCCCGCATCCACTTCTCAAGCAAATACTTGCGGGAGTAGCCCAGCGGCCCCATCATCTCGACAGCCTTCTGGGTTATCCGTGTAACCACGATTCCAGCCTTTGCCTTGGCCATCGAGGCCTCGAGGCTGTTTGGCTGGAACTGGCTCATCATCCAAACGGCACGCAGCATCAGCATCAGAGCGGCCTTGTAAGCGGCTTCCAGTTCCATTACGTCGCGCTCAATAGCTGTTAGCTTATGGCGTGGTAGTCCATACCTTATGGGGATTCCTTCCTTCTCCAGTGCCTCTTTAACAAAATCAAGCGAAGCACGCCCAACCCCGAGGGCCATGGCAGCAATAATGGGTCGGGTGGCATCAAAGGTGGCCATCGCCCGCTTGAAACCGGCGGTCTGGCCTGAGTCGACCCTTCTCACCTCGGGACTGCCCAGAATATTCTCATACGGGATACGGCAGTTGTCGAGGATGAGAGTGGCGGTATCACTGGCCCGAATTCCAAGCTTGTTCTCCACCTTATCGATATGTGCTCCCGGTGTGCCGGCTTCAACCACAAACGGTTTCATGCCAGCCCGCCCGGCTGTCCTGTCAACCGTAGCCCAGACAACAACAAGGCCATCGGACTCCTCCATCGACCTTTGCCCGCCGGTGATGAATATTTTCTCACCATTGAGCACCCATTCATTAGTCTCGGTATCGAGAACTGCCGTTGTCTGAATAGCCGCCGTATCCGAGCCACAGCCTGGTTCGGTCATAGCCATAGCACCCCACTTGGGCTCACCTTCGGCGAAGCGCTTCAGAAACTTGGCCTGCTGCTCCTGTGTACCACTCGTCAGTACGGCAGCCCCGCCCAGACCAGAACCGGGTGCCACCAGCATCAGGCCAGCATCGCCCCAGCAGTTCTCCAGTATCCGCAGGGATGCCCCAACACCCAGGCCCAGTATGCCACCACCACCCTGTGCCTGCTGCTGCCAACTTCGTGCAATTAAATCCTTGGGGCTCTCGTGCTCGTGTTCATCATAGTAACGGGAAAGCGGACGAATAACCTCTACGGCTTCTTTATGGGCTGCATCTATCACTGCCTGCTCTTCGGACGTTAGTTCGAAATCAATCATTGCTCGATACCTCCTGCTGTAAATGTGCTGGCCTAGACAATGGCCATCCCATCAAAGGTGGCAAATCCACGACCGTTCCTGAACCAGAGCTCTACCGGATGGTCGCGAATATAGCCGTGGCCGCCCAGTACCTGGACGGCGTTGTTGGTGACACTTATTGCCATATCGTCGGCATACATCTTCGCCAGGGAAGCTTCCTTGGTAGCGTTTTCATTACGGTCGAGTTTCCAGGCAGCCTCCCACGTCATCAGCCGGGTAGCATCAATGTCGATAGCCATTTCAGCCAGCATGAAAGCGATTGCCTGCCTGGAGGCAATCGGCTCACCGAAGGCATGACGCTCTTTGGCATAGTCCCGGGCATATTCAAAGGCAGCCCTTGCAACACCAACCGCCATCGCAGAGAGGGCTACTTTCGAGAGGTTCAATATCCGGCCGAAATCACACCCCGCATCACCACCTAGCCGATTTTCCCTAGGCACCTTGCAGTCTTTCAATGACAGCTCGTAGGTAGCCAGGGCCTTTATCCCCATGTTCTTCTCACGCTCGGCAACCTCTAGCCCCGGAGTACCCTTTTCGACAATAAAACCCTGGGTATTACCTCCTTCGTTGGCGTAGACCAGAAACAGGTCGGCATCGGCGGCCAGGGGGACATAGCATTTCTCACCATTGAGTAGATACCCACCGTTGTCACGTCTGGCTGTGGTCTGTAGTGAAGCCGGGTCGAAGTCAAAACGTGGCTCAATCAGGGCAGCGGTGGCTGCCTTGAATTTGTCACCACAAAAGGAGGGGAGGTGCTGTTTCTTCTGCTCATCGGTGCCCATCTCGACCACCGGGGTTGCTACAAGAGAAGGACATAGGATATGCATCGCCATCGACAGGTCTCCCCAGGCCAGCTCCTCGGCAATCAGGGTGCCGGTCAGTGCCGAGCGTTCACCACCGAGACCCTGGAACTCCTCCGGGATACTGCTGGTGATGAACCCCAGGTCCCAGGCGGTATCAATAATATTCGAGGGTATTTCACCACTTTCGTCGCACTCCCGGTAAACTTTCCGGACATGGTCGTTAACGAACTCCTTGACCATGTTGACAATCATCTGTTGCTCTTCACTGGGGCTAAAAGAAATCATCACTACCTCCCTGAGTCGATAATATGAAACTGTACGAGGTTGTGCATATTGACCTACAAGACAAAATAGCACAGAAAGGCCGTTTTATCAAACTATGTACCTATTTCTCAAGCTCCAGGCCGACACTGAAAGCTTTGGCAACAACCTCTCCGAACGCCTGGTAACGGCGGGGTGGCGAGACAAAGATAAATGGCCTGATTTTATCGACATCCGGGCGGCCATCAGTGAGACAATCATCGGAGACGTGAGTCTCCTCTATACGGCCGACAATAAGGCAGTGGCTACCGAGCTCCAGCATATGCACCACATGGCATTCCAGATTGATGGGACACTGCTCAATCAGAGGTGCTTTTTCAACCTCCCCGTAGAATACGTTGAAGTTGCAAACCGCCACCTTATCTGCATTAGCTCCAGACCTGACCCCGCAGTAGTCTGCCTCCTTCACCAAGTCTACAGAAGGCACGTTTACGGAAAAGGTCCCGTTTTGTTTGATACCCTTCAGTGTATAGCGTTCGTGACGCAATGCCACTGAAATCATTGGTGGCGTACCATTGGCGATTCCACACCAGGCAATTGCCAGGAAGTTCGGCTTGCCATCAACCTCCGCCCCCACAAGTAATGTGGGCATCGGATAGATTAGTATCGACGGGCCAATCTTGGTCTTACCCATTTCTTTACTCCTTATTGTTACTCTGCTGTAGCGGCATCACTCGTCGGAAAAGGTCTCACCTTTTTGATATCGGTATGGACACTTTAAGTTGCCTACCTGGCTTTGTCAACCACGACCACTCTATTGCACTACCCGTGTAAGTCGACAGTCACTCGCTGAATTTATAGCATCACTTGTAGCAATGCCAGCCGGTGTGATATCAGTTATTGATAGTCTGCCTTGTTGTGATTTTCCCGGTTAGTATTGACAAAACCCTTAACTGGTGATAGTTTAATACGTGAGAAATATAAATTTCTTACCTGCCTACCACCGTATTAAAAAGGAAGTAATTGAGGACTGTATTAACTACATTAGAAAGGAGAAACGGCATGAAAAGAAAAGTCCTATTTGGAGTGGCGTTGTTGGCGTCAGTGGCACTAGTGTTGGCAGGCTGTGGTGGTGGTGTCTCTCAGGAAGACTATGATGCGGCGGTGGCTGATTTGGACGTTTGCCAGGATGAAGTAGCCTCTCTACAGAGTGACCTGGCTGCTGCCAATGCTGCCAAGGCTGAAGCCGAGAGCGAACTGGACGATTGTGAGAGCGAACTGGCTGACCTGGCCGACTGTGGCGTTGACTTAGCTGCCGCCAACGAGGAAATTGCTGACCTGCAAGATGAAATTGCTGACCTGGAAGCAGAAATCGCCGACCTGGAAGAGGAGCTAGCCGCATGTCTCGCAGCCGGTGAGGAAGAAGAAGAGGAAGAAGAAGAAGAGGAAGAAGAAGAGGAAGAGGAAGAGGAGGAAGAAGAAGAGGAGGAAATTGAACTCTCGTTTACACCAGCCACTTATACCAATTCTGAATATGGCTTCTCCCTCCAGTATCCCAATACCTGGACAGCGAAGACAGACGACCCGGCTGAGGGTGTTGTTGCTCGGTTTGGTGGCGGTGCATATAACCAGCCTGCGGTCAGGGTTATTATTCTAGACGAATCCGTAGGAGCTACCCTGGAAGAGGCCTTCGCCGCGGTGCTGGAGAGTGACGGTAAAACCCTGACCTCTATGGAAACAAGTGAGGTAACCATTAACGGTACCGTATTTACCGAGGGTGTACCAGTCTATTCACATCCGCTAGGCTACGGTGACTACGATAGCAAGATCATTGGATTGGTCAAGGATGGTAAGTGGATTATTATTGAAGTGTACACTCTCCCTGCCTTAGGTCCATGGTCAAGCGCTACTCTGCAAGACGAGATATTCAGTACTGTAACGTTCGACTAATCCTTATTTAGAATAGGTGAGAACTAATGAAGGGCGTATCACAGGGATACGCCCTTCACCTCGAATTTTAAAACAGCTGTCAATTAACAACCGACGGCTATGAGTTTGCATGTGCTGTATCATGTCTTCCATTAGGGTTCTGCCACTCCTTATTTCACCGGAGAACAGCAAAGTACTGCTCAGCCAACTCGACTCAACTCCTGCCTTCAGTAAACTCCTGCCTCATCCGCTCGGCTTCGACAGAGAGCCTTTCCCACTCGGCTGTTAGCTTACCGATAGCCTCCTTGAGACAGCGATGTTCCTCGATATTCTCAACCACCCGGCTGCCATTGTTATAATGTTCCTGTTCTGAAAACCGCCGCTCAATCTCCCGGAGTTTCCTTTCAAGCCGGTTAAGCTCAGCCTCAATCTCAGCAATCCGTTTCCTGACTGGAGCGCTCTTTCGGTAATACTGGTTCCTTAATTCACCCTCGGTCGTCCTGCGCTGACGTCGCTGGCCCCGGGAGGCTGACGTGACAGCCTCGCTTTCTCTGGACTCTTTCCAGTAGAGATAGCTATCATAGTCCCCGGGAAACACCTGCAGCCGCCCGTTTCGTATCTCGATAATCTTGTTGGCTATCTGGCGAATAAGGGTCCTGTCATGGGTAATAAAGCAGAGCGTGCCGCGGTAAGCCTCCAGGGCATCGGTCAGAATCTCCCGCGATATGATGTCAAGGTGGTTGGTTGGCTCGTCCATCAGGAGGAAGTTCGCCGGCCTGACCAGCATCTTGGCAATAGCAACACGCGCCTTCTCTCCGCCGGAAAGCACCGATATTTCTTTAAAAATGTCATCTCCGCTAAAGAGAAAGGCCCCGGCAAGCCCTCTTAAACTCTGCTCCATCTCATCAGGGTTAGCCCGCTGTAGTTCGGTGAGAACGTTGTTCACCGGGTCGAGAAGCTCGAGCTGGTACTGAGCATAATAGGCTGTGCTAACATTATTCCCTAGCCTGCGCTCCCCCGCCTCGAAAGGTAACACCCCGGCCAGAATCCTGAGCAGGGTGGTCTTACCAGCGCCGTTTGGGCCCACCAGCGCCACCCGGTCGCCCCGGTTGAGTACCAGGTTCAGGTCGCGGTATACCACGTTATCACCATAGGCCTTTCGGATATGACTGAGAGATACCACTTCTTCGCCGCTCCTGGCAGGTGCGGGAAATGCAAATCGAATCTTTCTGGTAGCTCTGGGTACAACCACCTTCTCCATTTTTTCAAGACGCTTGAGCCGACTCTGCACCTGGCTGGCCTTGGTGTTCTTGGCACGGAACCGCTCGATAAAACGCATCTCCTGCTTTATCTTTGCCTCCTGTCTTTTCGCTGTCGCCTGTCTTGTCTCCAGTTCCTTTTGCCTTGTGGTGATGTAGTTATCATAGTTCCCGTTGTGGAAGAAGACACCGTCCGCCTCGAAGGCGAGTACCTTACGGACAGTACGATTGAGAAAAGCCCGGTCATGGGAAGTAACAAGAACGGCTCCCCGGTAGCTCTCCAGGTAGTTTTCGAACCAGATGCAGGACTCCAGGTCAAGATGGTTCGTCGGCTCGTCAAGCAGAAGCAGGTTGGGCCGAATAAGCAGGAGCTTGGCCAACCGCGCACGCATCAACCAGCCGCCACTGAAGTCAGTCAGCAGTCGGTGGAAGTCTTCTTCGCTGAAACCCAGACCTGAAAGGACAATCTTTGCCTCGTGCCCAACATCATAGCCACCGGCCACCTCATAGGCATGCTGTGCTTCTCCCAGCTCACGTAACAGTTTTTCCTGGTCGGGTATAGTAGTCGGCTCCGTCAGTTTCTTCTGGATCAAATCAATCCGGTGGGCCAGCTGTGACACCTGTGGCGAGGCAGCGACCACATCTTCAAGCAGATACCCTTCAGGAGAAGTGGTAATATCCTGCTCCAGATACCCGATAGTAGTCCCTCTCCGTGTAGCGATACCGCCCGTGCCCGGTGTGGTCCTGCCGGCGATGATGTCAAACAGGGTCGTCTTTCCTGAACCGTTTGCCCCGATAATGGCAATTCGGTCCTTCGGGCCAATGGTAAAAGTAACGGCGCTGAACAGAGTCCTGTCTCCGTAAGACTTGCTAATATTATGTATGTTCAACATTTTATGTATATCTCCAGGGCATGATTATACGGCATAAAGAAGTTAAAGTGGGCATAATTAGACAAGGAAAAGCGCGAGGTACACCTTTCAGACACAGAAAGGCGAAACAAAGATTGGCAGGTTATCTAGGTTTGTTTTAGCTATATGAAACATCACAAATCCAGGATAATTATACTGACAAGTATGGCCAAAGTCAACGATGTGTACTCGTCGGTAGTGGGTCATTTTGAATCAATAGTACTTATGAGTGGAAGGATTATAATGCCGTGTGTATGTTAATGTTGTGGAACCCCGAATCAGAGGAGTGGTATCCGGTTGCCCCTCAATCCATACCCGAAGACCGTTCATTTCTAATATTTTGCGAAACTTATCAAAGTGAAAAACAATTTCTTTCAGAAACCTCGCCTGACTACCACGAATGTGGAGTGAGTACTGGCATTCCCCGCACGTTAGATACTCTTTGTCCCAAATGTCAGGCGTTAATATCACTTGTTTCAGACAGCCAGGGCATTTATAAGAAATGCGAAAATAGTTAATAAGTTCTTTATCAATCTTCACCAGATGTTGTTTGTTATTCATAAAGCTACTCCCCAATAAAATAGGTAAAATATGATTGAGTTTGATACTAAAGTGTATATTAGTACTAACGCCTTAACAGAAAAGATACAACAAGATGACGGTCTATGCGTGTTACCTCATGAGACAGAATGTCCCAACCACCTCCTTGAAATGTCTCGCTAGCTTTTTGTGCATTCTGTAACATCTGGTTCAATACAACAGTTACAGATTGACTGACTTCGTTGGCAGTAGCGTCTGCCATGCCAACCTTAAGTTCACCAGTGGTGACAACTATTCCATACTCAGTCATTACTGCCTCCTCTCGAGCTTTGTCGAGTGTTTTTAGGGCTATTTAGTAAAATTTTATGAAATCTTTACAAAAAACCGTACAAAATTTGTTGACAAATATGGTACAATATATTGTACCATCATTAGTACAATTTTTATATAGAGAAGGTGATGCGAAATGATTAATACTATGTTTGCTGATGATATAGTTAGTGCTACCGACTTAAGAAATAACCAGAGAGAGTGGCTAGAAAAAGCATATCGCAAGCCAGTAACTGTAAATTATGGTCGTAGACAACTAGCGATTATGAACCGAGACCAAGTCAGCAAGTTATATATAGCACTTTATTATACTGAATTAGTACTCAGGGCTTGCCAAGAATTTAGAGAGAATAAGGAAAGCTCAGTCTTTCCCTGGGTTGAAAATTTGCAGGATAATGAAAAGATTAAATTCTACACTGAACTAGCAAACTGCACACTCAAGGCGAGTGTTGCAGGTAATTGGGATAAACTTGAGATTCTTATAGAAGATTGGAAGGCGACAGCCGAAGTAGAGCAAGACCCCGAACTCGCAAGAGTATTATTGGCAAAGGGTGACCCTTCGCAGTATGTCGAAGTCAAAGACTAGCTACAAGATAGTACTAGAAAGTAGTGGTATCCAGAAAGACTGGTCTGCATTAGAGGAAGAATTTCCGGAACGGATGGAGGAACTTAAGGATTTCCTAAAGAATAATCCAGCGGATAGGCGTAAAGCATTAGGTAAACTAAAGAAGTTAAAAGGGCGTTTCCAGACAATCTTGCAGTATGATGTCACCACTAATGATGCCCGTGTATGGTATCAAATCGAGAAAAAAGAGCGTAATGTGATTATTAAATACGCTGGGCATCACCCTAATTGGTGATAGCGAATTATTGATTGCCCACCTAACCCTTGCTGCTTTCTTAGCTATTTCTTTTCGCTGCTCAGGTGTTAACTTCGTGGCTCGTGCTTTACCGCCCTTCAAACCGCCAAGTCTACCTAGAGCCCCAGCAGCAGGATTCTTAGTAGAATCTCCTGGCTTTGGTGTTGGCTCACCAGTAGCTTCTTCGACAATCTTAGAAGCTAATACATTTATATCTCGTGCATTCTGCTTGCTTGACCGCTTCGGCATACCACCATTGTACAACGAACACAAGAAGGGTCAAGTTTTGTTAAATTGAAATTGACCCACTACCTGCTCGTCGATATGCATTCTGTTATTCAACTCAAACTCTGCTCAGTATTCATGGCCCCATCCCCCTATCCCCCTTGCCTATCTGGGGAAGGGGAAAGATAAAACAAGAGGGGCGTTAGCCCCTC
>CAZTBG010000033.1:0-16181 GCA_964611805.1 uncultured Dehalococcoidales bacterium
CCTTTTTAAAAATTCCGACCTACGAGATAATGCCATGGCAAGTATGAAGTCACCGGGTGTTAAAGAATGATGAGTTACCAGTTGCTCCAGGTAAGGCGGCGGCGTGCATGATTTCCGCGGAGGCATAAGTGCGCAGCCAGCCATATACCCTATTAGCTAGCCCTTCTTACATATCAATTTCAGGGTGAAAGCCGACAAAAAGGCAAGCGGGTCCGGCCCCGTAACCCATTACCGGACTGAAGTCACTGACTATCATGCTGAGGCAATTGAACCTCTGTTTAAGCTGCTCAACCAGGTATTCTGCCCTGTCAGGGGCCGCGGCATGAGTAACCATGAAGTGCAGGGAGTCCGTTCCGGCTTCTTTACCGATAGCTTTAATTAAGCGGTTAATACCGTCTAGGCTTTTCCTGGTCCTGTCGACCATTTCGATAGTACCGCCGTCGGTTAGTCTGTTGATTGGCTTGATATTAAGTAGGGAGACTATCCTGGAAGCTGTTTTTGACATGCGCCCGGTACGGTAGATATAGCGCAGGGTATCCAGCATCATCAGGCCGCCGGACTTCTCCCTGACCCTCCGTGTTAAGTCGGCGGTCTCCTCCAGGCTCTTGCCCTGAGCAGCAGCCCTGGCGGCTGCCAATACTATTAAACCCTGTGTGGAAGCACAGGCGCGGGAGTCGACGATGCGCACCGTAATGTCCGGCGATTTCTCCCTGAGCAGGTCGGCGGCTAGACCGGCTGTCCGGTTTACCGCACTCAGTGCAGAGGCAATGGTGATAAACAGGATTTGATTCGAGTGGTTACTCAGTTCCTCATAGGTGTTCAGGAGATAATCGGGAGGTATGGCTGAGGTAACGAATCTGTCAGGGTCTTTTTTGATGAGAGCATACGCTTCGGTGGGGCTGATGGTTTCACCATCAATATAGATTTTACCGTCGACGGAGATATGTGCGGCCGGGACCACCTTTATTTGGTGCTGTTTGGCCAGTTCCTGAGGTATACAGGCCACGCTATCAGTCATTACGGCTACGTTTGCCACTGGTCGCCTCCAAGGATATTCCTTTTTTGTGCCCGGTTCAATAGGAGATAACCCTTCAGGATGCTCTATATGGTGATGTTAATATACCTCGTATCTCTGGGCATAATAATGGTTAAATACCGGGGGCGTCAAACATTTATGGTTCTTTGTGGGGATTACGCTAGAATGCACGAAGAAGGTAGAATTTACGCTCCCCCGAATCTCCCCGTGTCTCAGTACCCGCCGGAGAGACGATAGACTCTCACGGCGGTATCGTGGAACAGGGCGGCCTTCTCATCGGGAGAGAAGTCTTCGGCGATACGTTTGAAGGCGTTCCACATAACCGTGTACGAATACGATGCCTTATCGACGGGAAAGTTACTCTCGAACATGCAGCGATTTACCCCAAGCTTCTCGATGCACCAGAGATAGTACGGCGCCATGGCCTCTGCCAGCTCGGTTGAGTCCGGTGGAGTCGTCCGCTCGTCCCAGCCGAAGCCACAGACCGGCATGCCGAGGCCGCCGAGCTTCACGACCACGTTGGCGCAGGTCGACAGCTCAGCTATGCTGCTCTTCCATTGCTGGAATATTTCCTCACGTCTACCGGCGTACGGGCCGATACCGATTAGCCCCCCGATGTGGTCCAGCACAATCGTCGTATCTGGAAAGGCCCTGGCCAAGTCGGCCAGTTCCGTAATCTGATGGTGATAGAGCCAGGCATCGAAACTCAGGCCGTACTTCTGCAGGCAGCCAAACCCCTCGCGGAATCTGGGGTCCAGTAGCAGCCCCCTGGGAGGGTTCATATAGGGACTGACTTCAGGGCTGGCATCCCAGACGGTTGAATGCCGAATCCCGCGAAATCGATTTACGCTGGCAGCCATATGTGCCTCAAGCACTGGTGCTACGGCGGCCCCCAGCGTGAGGTCGGCGTGACTTACTATCCCGGCGGCGACTCTGTTTGGCCCGTATTGCCCGCTGGCACTCTGGGCGGCGATACCCTGCACGAACTCCGTCTCACCCACAGGTCGCATCTCCTCAGGCCCGCCCTGTCTATACATAGACCGGCACTCCACGAACACGGTCTTGACGATGTTGTGGCCGTCCCCGATGTCCTGCAGCAGCTCGTCGAGCAGGTAGGTGTTTCTGGGGCGGTCCTCACGGGCAGGGCGGTCCCACAGATGGTGGTGCGGGTCGCAGATAGGCAGCTCGGGTTCTATTATCTCCTCCGCCATCATCCTTGCCAGTACTTCAGGCTCGGCTATCATCTCCTATCTCCTTTCCTGAGAGACTCCACACCTCCACAGCCTCCCTGTGCCTGAGCGCCCTTATCTTGAAAAATACCTACCAAATACCTGCAGCCACAGGTACGGTTGAACGTTCTTTCAATACGATGGCATTTTTTGTACAACTGCTGCGGCAGATACCACAGCCATAGCACCGCAGTGGGTCTATTACTACTTTATCGTTGGCGATACTATATGCCATAGCCCCAAATTGGCACACGCGCATACACGCGCGACAACCGTTGCACAGTTCAGGATTGACTTCGGCAACGTATTCAGCACGAAACATCACTGGAATGTCCTGGGTAACTGTCATACGCATGGCCATGCAATCCGACCTATCGCAGTTACAGATACCACCAACAAAGGGGGTAATAAATGTCCACACGGTGTGACATAGGCCCTTCTTTTCGAGCTCCTGAAGACTGGTGATCGCTTCATCTTTTGACAACACTTCAAGGCCGGATGTATCCGGACCGGTAAGATAACTGGCGTCAATTTCCTGTATTAGCTGTGCAAACTGTGATTCCTCCTCCGGTACCATGCTGATACAGTAGCAATACCGCTGTTCAGTACCCACTGTGGCCTGGCGACAGATGCAAGGAATTCTGACGATAGAGGAAACAAAACCGAAGATTTGTTCAACATCTTCAATCGGCAAGACCTGTCCGTAGTGGACCTTTTTCTGCCTGCCCACAAGGAGTGGTGTTAAAACGGCCCTGACAAAGGAGGGGAGTCGTTTATACCTTTCAAGTTGTTTCTCGCCCTCGGTCAGATACTCCGGGTGCAGGAAGAAGTCTTTGATAAAATTACGGCGTTTCAGGTCACTGAGCAGGTCTTCCGAGTAATGTTCTGCCTGTAGGTACCACTTCTTGCCCTCGCCGTGTTTATGACAGAACTCGCACATTTTGTATTCCCCGTCCCGTTTTTCAACAATACACCAGCAGTATTATAGACTGGCGATTCCCGGGAGTAAAATGATTTTATGCTTTCAATATCACCTTGTGCCTGAGCACTATCTCCACTAAGGGCTGCATCTTCCATTCAATCAATGGGTACGCTTTTTCGTCTTTGGCTGTCTGGCTTTACTTGTCTGAGCCTTTGCCTTTGTATCCCTGGCATGTCCCTTTTGCCGGAACCAGGACGGAGTCCGAAACCCTTTCATGCTTTTGTATCCCCTTCAGGCTCGTGTTAAGGCTTATCTATTCAACAGGTGATGTGTATCAGGGCTGCCGGATGTTTACCCTGGGCTGATAGTTCATTGAATTTGTCGACCGCTTCTGGTGAAGGAACCACGACCGACTCCACTCCGGAGCCTTTCAGGAAAGCATCGGCATCGGGGTTCAACCTGGCTACACCATCTGTACCGGTCCCTACTATGAGTACATCTGGCGTGGATTTGACCAGTTCCTCAATCTCCTCTCGCTTGATGGCGTGACTGCCAAACTTCCAGAATCCGCCCTTCCTTTTCCTGATACCGCCGTCAGGATACAGGAAAACATCACGACTGTACTTCTTGCCATCAAGGACTATCGAACCGAACTTGAAACTGTTTACTGTGGTCATCTTTATCCTCCTCTACCTTACCTATCGACTAGCTTTCGCTCTCCGAAAGGGTGGTTTGGGCGACTGGAGATACGAGCCAGTCTTGGAGGCGAACCCCGATATCAGTTTCTGTGCCTTGGAACCACATTGACTGCATACCGCAGGTTGGTCGAACTCACTCACGGGACGCTTTAGCTCGAACTCTATCTTACACTTGGGACAATAGTATTCGTATACCGGCATCATATCCTCCTTTTCCTGGGGTTGGAGGAGCTACGCCTTTAGTATCTCTCTTTGTCTGAGCGCACTCTCGGCGAGGACTATCTATTAACCCAGGGCCTCGCGGTCACCACCGCTCATGCCGGCTATATACCTGATCAGTTTCTTCCTGGACTCAATGTCATACTGGGTGGTGATGGCAATTTGCTCCATGATGGGCGAACCGCCGCCGTGATAAGCGCCCAGCCTGGCTGCACCTGAGGCCGTCGAGCACAACGAGTCCTCCATGAACCGCCAGAACTGAGCCTGGTCCTCGGGTGATATTTTGGGGCTGCGCGTGGTGTACTTCAGCAGCAGGTCTCTGGTCTCCGGGTTGACAAATTCCTTCTCGTGAGGGAATGTAGCCGGGACGCCACCGGATATAGCACAGAGTATTTCTGCTTCACGCCAGACTGCTTCACCGGTCAGGCAGCGGCCAACGTTGCAGAAAATGGAATGAGGGATGTAAGAACCGGGACCGTATGGTATGAAGCCCTGGCCCGGCATATAGACTTCCGGTTTACCGAGGTCAGAGGCCGTGTATCCGGCAGCATAACCCAGTTCGGTAACCATGATTATCTCGGCCAGCTGTTCACGTACATGTGGTGCTCTCTGAATGTTGTTTACATCAGCAGCCAGGGCAGCCGTACCCAGCAGGACATCACCGAGGGCAGGCTTACAGCCGGAGTAGGAATGACGGTGGAACAGGGCAAAGAGCAATGCTAAGACACCACCATGCTGCCACTCACCTGCCAGGAATACCCTTTCCCAGGGCACGAAACAGTCATCAAAAATCATGTATGAATCGGTGGAACCCTGCATAAACCCACGCGGGAAGTGCTGCCTGGGTCTGAAGTTCCTGATGGTAACCGTCTGTTTCAGTCCTTCCCAGTCCCCCGGTACGGCGAAGGCAACTGCGTAGTCCTTGTCTTCGGGTCGTAGTGCCCGGGTGGGTACCACCAGCACCTCGTCGGCCACCGAGGCCTCGGAGATGTGTACTTTACAACCGCTGACCACGATGCCATCACTGAGCCTCTCTTTGATGTGTACATAGGCATCAGGGTCCGGCTGGTCGGCGGGTCTCAGCATACGGTCGCCCTTGACATCCGTCTGAGCGCAACAGCCCACCAGGTCCTCGGTCTGAAAGCGCGCCAGCCACTTTTTGAAGTTCTCGTGGTATTCGGTAGCGCCGTTGTTCGATTTGTCCGCTTCATAGGATACGTTGTAGATGGCGTTAACGGCGTCAATGCCCATGCACCGCTGGATACAACCAGCTACCTTCTGGCAATACATACGTGTCATATCCTGTTTTTTATGCAGGTCATCCGTATTCTGGTGGATATGGTTAAAGCGGTTGATTCTCTCACCCGTGAGATGAGATATAGCGGTACACAGTTCCTGGTACTCTGGTTTGGCGGCTTCCTCGAAGGTGGTGCCGATGGTATTGAGGCAGTCCGTCTGGCGCTCATCCGTTCGGTCGATTAATTCGCCATCGAGATAAACATTGCGCCTCATCTTCGATAGACCCTGGATATACTGCTCCTTTGTCCTCATTTTACCTCCTTACTTAATGGGTAACTCACTTGAACCCCTAGCAGTTTATATTGATGACCAAGCGTCGCTACTATAATACAACCTTGAGGTGAAAATGTCATTTAATGGCCTGCCCCCAGAAATCGGCCCGGGTAAAATGCTGGACTCAGGGGCGGAAGCAAAGGGGGTAGCGATACTGGGGCAGTGGGATGATACACCCTCGGGCCAATATATTTGGCCACTTGTTCAATAGGGAGACAACAGGAGGCTATGCTCATGGTCTCTCTATCTCATAAAGTGTGACCGTCCGGTTCATTATACTTGGCCCCCAGTCACTTGTTGAAACAGGGTAGGGATGTAAGAATGAACTAAGCCAGATATAGCCTTGCAGCCAGGGAAGGGTTCAATTTAGAGAAGACAGCGGGGCTAACAATATGGCACGTGATTATAAACATAGCCCAGTACTGACAGTGGGAGAGGTAGCCTATTTTCTCAGTGCCAAGGCCGACACTGTGAGATGGTGGAGTGAGTTGAGTGTGGCACATCGCTACCGGATTGAGCCCACGGGATGGCTGACAGTTCAGATTGGGAGGAGGAAAGAGCCTGGCCGCAGCTTCTCTTTACCCGTAGCCAGGGTTGGGAGAGGTTGAGAAAGTCTTTGACTTACAAGGTTCGAGAGGTTGTTACTGTGGTTGAAGGGTTTCTATTGCCGGATTCCACACACAAAGAGACTGTGATAATGGGGAAGAAAGTTGGCTATTGAAAGATTGCACATGCCCGCTGAGAACGTGATGCGTAAGCCTATCGGTCAGTTGTTGGTCGAGGAGGGCTTGATTACGCAAGAGCAGCTTGAGGATGCCCTGAAGCTGCAGCGGAAGCAGAGTGGTAAGCTCGGTGAGATTCTGGTAAGCCAGGGTATGGTTACAGCTGAAGATATGGCGGCAGTGTACAGCATTCAGATGAATCTGCCGCTGGTCGACTTAAAGAAACAGGCGGTGCAGCCTGATGCATTAAAGCTGGTCCCGGAGGATATAGCCAGGAAACACACGCTTATTCCGTTTGATGTAGTCGGTGATGCACTGGTACTGGTCATGGCTTATCCCGACAATGTCCGTGCTATCCGTGACATCAGGGCGCAGACGGCGATGAGGATAGAGGTAGCGCTGGGTGTCCCTTCTGATATTGAACGGGCTATAGACCTCAGCTATCGGTCCAGTAGTGAAATAGAGAAGCAGGTAAGCCAGTTTACCAAGCCTGTTGAAGAGGATACAGTCTTAACTTCAAAGGCAATTTCCAATACGCCGATTGCTCAGAGTCTGGACCTGCTTATCAAGCAGGCGGTTCGTGACAGGGCTTCGGATATTCATCTGGAGCCGAACGAACATGGCCTGCGTGTGCGTTATCGTATTGATGGCATCTTGCACAATATGTTCTCCCTGCCACTGGCTGCCCACGTACCCCTTTTATCGCGCATAAAAATCCTCGCCGAGATGAACATCGCGGAGCAAAGACGCCCCCAGGATGGCCAGTTCTCCATCAAGGTGGGGAAAAGGGATGTTGACGTTCGGGCTGCTACCATGGCGACAGCCTACGGTGAACGGGTAACCCTGCGGATTCTTGATAAATCACTTTCACTTTTCACTCTGTCCGAGCTTGGCTTCCGTCCTGACACACTCAAGAAATACCAGGCACTGCTGAAAAGTCCTTATGGCCTGATATTGGTTGGTGGTCCGACAGGTTCGGGTAAGACGACTACGCTCTATGCATCAATTAATGAGATTGACAGGGATGAGAACAATATCCTAACAATCGAGGACCCCATTGAATACCGGTTCCCGGATATCAGCCAGACACAGGTCAATCCCAAGGCTGGCATTACTTATGCTAGCGGGCTGCGGGCTATAGTGCGGCATGACCCCGACATTATTCTGGTAGGCGAGATACGAGATAGAGATACAGCTGAGACAGCGGTTCAGGCGGCCCTCACCGGACACCTGGTATTGGCCTCAATACATGCCAACGATACTGTCAGTATAGTCTTCCGGCTGATGGACCTGGGCGTCGAGCCATATCTTATCTCTTCGACACTGGCCGGTATCGTTTCTCAGCGTATGGTTCGCCGTATTTGTCCCTATTGCCGTGCCCCGTCAGAACTGACGATGGAAGAGCGAGTCGCCTACTCTACGGTGATGGGAGATGAGCCGGTTACGTTCTACGCTGGTACAGGGTGCAAGACCTGTGCCAATACTGGCTACCGGGGACGTACCGGTATCTTTGAGCTCCTGGTTATGAGTGAGAGGCTTCGGAGATTGCTGCTCACCAATGTCAGCGCCGATGATATCAGGGCCGAGGCAATCGCAGAAGGAATGGTGACAATGAAGCGTGACGGTATGCTCAAGGTAAAAGAGGGTATAACGTCGGTGAGCGAAGTGGTGCGTAGCGTCATGTCCATCGCCTGATGGTAAACAATCAACTGGGAGGAGATTTTGTTATACGAATACACGGCCTATACTGCGGATAGAAAGACCATTAAAGGTACGATTGACGGGATGTCTGAAGCTATGGCGGAGGACGCCCTGTATCGGGCCGGCTATCAGCGTATTCTCAGCCTGACAGCAGTACGTCCCAAAACAAGCTTGCGACAGCTGATGCCGAGTTTTTTTGGGGTGAAGGGCCAGGACGTAATCGACTTTTCACGTGAACTGGCCTCGTTAATTGAAGCCGGTGTTCCCATCCTTAATGCGCTGCAGTTACTAGAAGACCAGTCTACCAGCCCTGCTTTCAAAAAGATTATCAACGAGTTAGTAAATGACCTTCGGGGAGGCAGTTCTTTCTCGGAAGCCATCAGTAAATACCCGCAGGTATTCTCTAGTACCTATCGCCAGGTGATGAAGGCAAGCGAGCAAACAGGAAGTCTTGAGACAGGCCTTAAACACATATCTGCTTACCTGGAAAAACAGGCGGAAACGAAGAAGAAGATTAGGGGTGCCCTCGCGTATCCCAGCTTGATAGCCGTAATGGGGTTTGGTGTATCCATCGTGCTGATTACAGTAGCCCTGCCACCTCTGGTTGACCTGTTCACTGCAGTTAACGCTGAGCTCCCCTT
The DNA here is from genome assembly GCA_964611805.1 of uncultured Dehalococcoidales bacterium. Classification (GTDB taxonomy): domain Bacteria; phylum Chloroflexota; class Dehalococcoidia; order Dehalococcoidales; family Fen-1064; genus W589. The sequence continues at coordinate 8,741 of CAZTBG010000033.1, forward strand.
CATAACCAGGATGCTGATTGGTATTTCAAATTTCCTGATAGGCTACAAACTGCATATTCTGGGGGGTCTGGTTGTATTTGCCGGTCTGATTGGTTTTGGCATCAGGATGCCAGCTGTTAAGCTGACTTTTGACAGGTTACTTTTGCGGCTGCCGGTGATAGGTTCTATCATCCTGCAACGTAACATGTACCACTTTTGCCATACAATGGGAATGTTGCTGAAGGCCGGACTGCAGCTGCCGGAGATAATGAACGTTGTTATCCCATCTATCGGGAACACTGTTATCCGTCAGGCCCTGGTAGAACTCAGGGAGAGGCTGATTCAGGGAGAGGGTCTGTCAAAGCCAATGGCGGAGATTGGGCTATTTCCCAAACTCCTGGTGGAGATGGTAGCGGTGGGAGAAAAGACCGGTGACCTGGAAGGCATGGTCGCTAGCATCGCTGACCGCTTTGAATACAGTGTTGAGCAGAGAATTTCCAGATTGGTAAGTATGCTAGAGCCTGCTATGACGCTGGCCGCCGGATTATTGGTCGGTTTCGTGGCTATTTCTTTTATCGGGCCGTTGTACTCCATAGTGGGGGCTATGGGTTAACCGTATAAAGAGGGAGCGGGAGTAAAGAGGACCTGAAATATAGGGGGTATTGTAATGAACAAACTAGCTTTTATTGCTGTAGTAGTTATATTGCTGGTGGTCTACGGTGTCCTGGCCTTGGACTATATGAAGCAGGGCCCGGAGCAAGACCGCCTGCTTTCTGAAATCGGGGAAATCGACCAATCACTGCAGGCACTACCAGAGCGTCCTCCAGACCGCCTTGAGGAGTTGGCGGTACTTCAGGCAAGTCTGGCTGCCGAGCAGGAGACGATTTCTAGCGATATTAACAGCAGTGATGTCATCGAGGTCATTCTCAGCTTAGCCCAGGGGACTGGGGTCAAGGCTATTCCCCTGGTTACCGCACCATGGTCAGAGGAAAGAGTTGGTGAGGAAACCTATCGTGTTTTGCGGCTTAATGTGGGAGTCGAAGGGACTTTTGCTCAGGTAAGCGCCTTCATTGACCGTCTGGAGAACGGAGAATTCAGTACTCTTTCAGTGGAACAATTAAGTATTGATGTAGCTGGCGAGGACGGAGAGGTCTACTCTGGGGGGGCCACACCTGTCGTCGCTGAGTTGGACCTGATTGTCCTGGCTCAATCTCTCACCTATTAGGAGATATAAGATGATTAAAGGGCTTTTTAGTAGAACATATGTCACGCTGAACATTAGCGCTGATGATGTCCGGGCCTTCTTGGTGAAGGGAGGGCGGGTAAAGAATTGGGGAAGCACACCCCTGACCCCGGGACTGGTCCGGGATGGTCTCATTCTGCAACCCAAGGCTGTCGGTGAGGCTATTCGTCTTCTGCTTGAGTCAAGGCGAATCCCCAGGAAAAGGGTTATAGTCAGCGTTACTGGCATGTCCTTCACGTATCGTGTCCTGAGTCTGCCGCGGGTGGAATCAAACCTTATGGAAGAGGCCATCCGGCGCGGGGCGAAGCGTGAAATGCCATTACCCGTGGAGGAACTGTGCCTCTCGTGGCAGGCTATTGGAGAGAAGAACGGCGAGCAGGATTTCTTTGTGCTGGGGGTGCCGCGCAACCTTGTTACTGCCGTGGTTGAAACACTGGCCGTGGCTGGAATAAAACCCTACATAATGGACCTGAAGCCTTTTGCTCTGGCCAGAGCACCTGGCAAAAGTGATGCCATAGTAGTTGCTATGGAGCCTGACTGTTTCGACATCGTTCTCGCCGTCAACGGTAATACTGAGGTTATGCACTCGGTGACTCCGAAAGGTGATGGTGCCACTATCCAGGACCATGTCCGACAACTGGCTGATGAGCTATCCAGGACAGTGAAGTACTACAACAGTGGCCATCCAGATAATCCACTCAGTGTTGATACACCGTTGCTGCTGACGGGAAAGCTGGCAACTGATACCGCAACCAGCGAGTTGGTACAGTCTGAGACGGAATATCCAGTCAGGCCTCTGATCCCCCCTCTGGATTTCGGGCCTGATTTGCCCGTTGCTCTTTATGCGACCAATATGGGTTTGGCTCTCCGTAAGACAAAGGCGACCAACGGTTTCCATGATATCCAGCTTAACATACTGGCGGGCACATATCCTTCCAGGCATCTTCAAGTATCGTTGCGGCAAGTGCTTGCCTATCTTGCTCTGGCAGTTATCGCTGGTCTTCTAATTCCGTTTTTTCAGATTAAGAGTCAGGCTGCAGCCGAGACGGTACATCTGCAGTCTGAGCTTGACATGATGACCCAGGAGCTCTTTCTGGCGCAAAAGGCTTATAGTGAGGGTGTTGCTGATGCAGCGGAGGTTGATGCTGCCATAAGCGAGGTAACCGCTACTCTGGAAGCGTTGAGACAGGAGCACCAGGCAATCCTCAACACAGGCGGCAGCTTTGCTGGCGACCTTGCTCTGGTTACGGAGACTCTGCCATCTCTAACCTACTTTACATCAATAGAGATGGACACAGGAAGTATTTATATTGAAGGCACGGCAGATAATCCCTTCACAGTTCTCAGCTACATAGATGCTTTGGAGGCGAAGCAGTTCACGGAAACACGCATTGTTGAGATAGGAGAGTCCACCGACGGAGAAGGGCTTACTTCGATATATTTCACCGTTGAGGTTACCAAATAGGCTATCATCACGAGTTTTTGGTTGGTCATCGCTCATATTTGAGAGACAGTCGCAATGAGGAATCAGAAGGGGTTCACCTTAATTGAGGTGCTGGTATCGCTAGCACTTCTCGGCATTATTGCTACCGGTATTCTTGGTGCCTTGGGCACCTCTTCTAAGGCTACCGTTACCAACGATGTGCAGACCACTGCGCAGAACTTGGCACAAGGGCAGATGGAGTATGTGCGGAACCAGCCATACGATGTCGGGAGCCCTCCCGAGTATGCATTGATTTCAAACGTGCCCGCTGGTTATAGCGTCAGCTGTACCGTCACCCGGCTGGACCCGGAAGGAGATGGTTCCGACGACGATGACGGCCTGCAGAAGATAGTGGTGGCGGTCGATTTCGGGAGTGTTACGGCGGCCACGTTGGAGTCTTATAAGGTAAAGTGAACATGTTCGGCAGGATATTTTCAGTCAACCGGGGGCAGAAGGGTTTCACGGCCATTGAGGTGCTGGTGGCTGTTACCATTGCCAGCCTCATTGGTGGTGGTGTGGTCACGGCCATATCTCTGACGGTGAACACAAGTGTCAGTAACAGTGACCATGCCATTGTTGTTGATGAGTTTAGGAACGCTGTTTATTGGATTCGGCGTGATGCCAAGATGGCGCAAACGATACAAATAGACGCAGGAGAGTCAGGCTTGCCGATGGTGCTGTCATGGGTGGAATGGGACAATTCTCAGCATGAGGTGACCTATGACCTGGATGAAGGCAAACTGATGCGTACCTACTCCGTCGACGGTAACGAGAGTACGCTTTTGGTAGCGGAGAGAGTTGACCCTACCCTGACCAGCTTTGAATTTACCGGGGGTATGCTTACCTTCGACTTAACTATCTCTGTGGGTGAGGGTTCGCAGACAATAAGCGAAAGCCATGAGTGCACGGTTGACCCCAGGCCGGGCTTATAGTGCTTTAAGTAATGGGTATTGGGCGTTTGAGAATATTTTTGAAACAGGTGAAGTCCGAGGTCGGCCAGGTATTAATTCTTGTGCTGCTGCTGCTCCTCGTTGGTGGTCTCTTGCTTCCACCTCTCCTGTCGTTGTCGATGACCGGGCTCACGACGGGCCGAATATACGAGACCAAGGCAGATGAGATATATTCGGCTGACAGCGGCCTGGAGCACGCCTTATGGCAAATAAAGTATGGTGAGCTGGAGTCCTTTCTTACAACGTCAGACCCTCCTGGGGTTCCTTACGATATTTATGATTTCAACACAGAATGGACCTATACTTTGCCGGAATCGCTGAATGGCAAGAACGTCACTGTCTCTCTGGAGAACGTGTGGATTCCGCTGAATTTAGACCGACCAGACACTCCTTACGAAATCGAGGAAGCGAGGAATATTATTGAATCTGGCAAGCTGATAGTGTTTGGTAGCTCTGATGCCTCGACCTGTCGGGTCAACATAGTCTTTTATCCGGATTCAGTGGATGAGCTGAGTATAGAGACATTGGGTATATGGCTATCGCCCGGTTTCCAGTACGTGGCTGACTCCAGTAGCTTTGGTCAACCCTCAACCCAGTCTCATGCCGGCGGGCAGGTACTTATCTGGGATTTCGATTCTACTCCGTTCGTTGATTTCCCCGGTGTTGACCCGGGTGCCTCTGAATTGAGGAGTACTATAACCTTTCAGTTTACAGCCAGCCAGGAGAACACTGCCCCCTCGACCGTCTCATGGGTTACGACAAGCGGGGTTTCGGGCGTTTCCTATTCCTGGGATGCCGACAGCCGGGTCTACCATATCACCTCTATTGCTGGTAACACTCAGGTCGAGAGCTATAATGTAAAGAACGAGATACGCGAACTTGGTTCGGCGGTATCGGGTGATTACCGCGCCATCGGTAACAGCCTGATGCTGGACCTGAATCCAGACTGGGGTGGTCCCCAGCGGGATACATTGCTTGACGAAAGCTCAGCCCAGGTATCCGATATTCCGGCCAGCGCCCGGGTGGAAGCAGCTTATCTCTACTGGTCTGGATGGTTCGAGGGAGGTGGTGATGACCCGGCCAGTGGTCAGATAGTGTGGGAGGATAGCTGCTCCGACATGTCTAACTGGAGTGGCGCTGGGCCTGACTGGAATGCCAGCTCAGGCGAGTTCCAAGGACACCATAATGGCGGTGAGTCAGACAGGTATCTCACCATGAAATACAGCCTCGACCTGAGTGAATACTCTGGCGATAATGTAACCCTAGCATGGGAGCAGGATGAAAGTGGAACGCTGGAAAGCGATGACCGGCTGTATTATTCCCTGTCAGCTGACGGTGGCAATACCTGGAGCAGTGATATCGAGGCCTTCCGGGATGATAGCCCCCCCGACAGTTTCAGCTATACCATCCCGGCTGAGTACCTGACGGCCAATTTCAAGATTAGGTTCTATCTATACGGCTTCAGCAACTCCGGAGAGTATTGCTACATTGATAGTATTACTGTCTTCGCGGTTTCCGGTGCATTTTTGGATAGTTGCAACAATTTCAATAGCTGGAATGCCGGGGCTGACTGGGGCCTGTATAACGGCGAGTTCCGTGGACACCATAGCGGTAGCGAGTCAGACCGATATCTTACCTTGCAGTCCAGTCTGGACCTGAGTTCCTATTCCAGCGGTGAGCTGGCCTTGGTGTGGGAGCAGGATGAGAACGGTTCACTGGAAAGTGCTGACAGGCTATATTTCTCCCTGTCAGCTGATGGTGGCAGTACCTGGAGCAGCGATAACGAGGCCTTCCGGGATGATAACCCACCTTCTGAATTTAGTTATACTATTCCAGATGAGTACCTCACGGCTAGTTTCAAAATGAGGTTCTATCTGTATGGTTTCAGCGGCAGCGGGGAGTATTGTTATCTTGACAATATCGCCGTCGCCGAGCGTGCCATGGCAGGTGCCGATACCACGGCTATCTTTAAAATAGATGGGACCCAGGTATACTTTGCTGATGGCACTCCCACGCAGGGAGCGGGAGTGCTCGTTGCCGACTCGTCACAGGTAATTGATAACATGCACTACGGTAATCCCCACGGTTATTCCTACGCCAGCTTCAAGGATGTTACGGAACTGGTCCGGGCTTTTTCTGCCGAGGACGATGGCCAGCACCCTGGCAACGGGACCTATACTGTGGGTGGGGTAGATGCTGATACCGGTGATGAATGGTCATTTGCCGGGTGGTCTCTAATCATAATATATTCTAGCGCTGAGACTGAAGGGCACCAGTTATACCTCTACGACAAATTCCTCTATGCTGACTCTGATACCAACCTTGATTTCGACGGTGACGGGGAGCCGGGCGGTCTATTAAGTGGATTCCTGGTGCCGAATCCGATTGCTGGTGAGACCAATGCAGCAACCATGACGTGTTTCGTTACCGAGGGCGATGACTATTATAATGGTGATTACATTGCTCTCAACAGCACAAAGCTCTGGGATGGTACGGAAGGAGAAAGTCTGAATGATGTCTGGAACGGTCAGTCTATCGGTATGACTGCCGATGGAGTGGACGTTGATACGTTTTACATCAGCTGGGCGAGCGGTCTACTGGAAACAGGAGATACCTCTGCCGAGATAGATATAGTTACTGATGTTGACATCTGGAATCTGGTGTACATCATTCTGTCATTCCGTAGCGAGATAACCACCAGCGATGCCATAAGCTACTCCATTGGCTATGCATCGGGACCCTGACCAGAGAGCAAGACCGGGACATCGGAATCATTACTCTTACTTTTTCACCCCGATGTAACCCCCGGTAGTATGTCTTAGTCCCGTCTTAACCCCACCTCTCATGTTCCCACTGTCCGGTTACGTCTTTCGGCACCGGAAGACGGCGATTTTTTCTCGACCATCTATTTCAATATCCTATTCCAGGCTCAATAATCCCTTCTCTAGGCAGCGTTTCCATCGGTAAGATGATATGGGATTAAAGGTGGTTATGTAGGTGTATTTGACATTTGCTGGTTGGTCATTAGAATTACATTCGTTACTTCTGTGGTAGTATCTGGCAGGTGGACTGTTAGGTTAATGGATAGGGAGCGATTTCAGGAGTTGGTAGTCAGGGCTGTCACCGAACTGCCCGAGGAGTTCCTGTCTCAGTTGAATAACCTTGATGTCGTTGTTGAGGGCTATCCCACTATTGGGCAGCGGCGTAAAGCTGGGCTGGGTTCGGGATATACTCTGCTGGGCCTATACGAGGGTGTGCCGCAGACACGCCGGGGAGAACACTACGGCTTGGTGTTGCCCGATAAGATAACAATATTCCAGGGGCCGATTGAGGCCCGGTGCCGTTCTGATGGAGAAATAGAGGCAGAAATACGCCGCGTTGTCAGGCATGAGATAGCCCATCATTTCGGGATTAGCGATGCCAGGCTGCGGCAACTGGAGAAGGGCGAGGAATGAAGGGGTGTTTAAGAGGGGCGCAGCCCCTCTTCCCATACTTTTCCCCTTCCCAGGGGTAAGGGTTCACCCTGAAGGGGATAAAGGGGATGGGGCCGCCGCTACCAGATAGGATGTATTAGGTAAAAAAGGTTAAGGTGTTGCTAATCGGGTGAACGGGCGCAAGCGATTGCCAGCACCGCTGGTCAATGTTATACTTTGGCAGGGATTGATGGCTAGAAGGGAAGGGTTACGTGAAAAGGGCTGATGGTCGTGCTTATGATGAGCTGCGACCAATATGTATTACACCCGGTTACCAGAGTTTTGCCGAAGGTTCGGCGCTGATAGAGCTGGG
>CAZTBG010000033.1:16281-22824 GCA_964611805.1 uncultured Dehalococcoidales bacterium
GTATTACACCCGGTTACCAGAGTTTTGCCGAAGGTTCGGCGCTGATAGAGCTGGGACGGACCCGGGTGCTCTGTTCGGTTACTATCGAAGACAGGGTGCCCGCCTTTCTCAAGGGTTCAGGCACCGGCTGGGTCACGGCCGAATACTCGATGTTGCCGCGGGCGACACTGACTCGCTCTGTCCGTGAAGCATCTGTAGGCCGGGTGGCCGGACGTAGCCAGGAGATTCAGCGCTTTATCGGGCGCTCGATGCGGGCGGTGGTTGACATGGCGGCGCTAGGGGAGCGGACCCTGATACTGGACTGTGATGTGATTCAGGCCGATGGTGGTACCAGGACCGCCGCCGTGACGGGCGGCTATATCGCCCTGCACCAGGCACTGGAGACCGCCGCCAACATGGGGGTGTTATCGGCACTACCGCTCGATTGTGCCGTAGCCGCTATCAGTGTCGGTGTGACGCACGGTCGGCGTCTCCTCGACCTATGTTACGATGAGGACTCCAGCGCCGAGGTTGATTTCAACGTGGTGATGACCAGCCGGGGTGAGTTTGTTGAGGTTCAGGGTACTGCCGAGGGTAGGCCGTTCACCAGGGAGACAATGGATTTCTTGCTGGAACTGGCAGAGAAGGGTATTAAAGAGCTTTTTCAGATGCAGCAGGAAGTTCTGGATGCCTCGCGGCGGTAATGGGTAGATCTCAGGGTCGGACGTGCCCGTCCCCAAAGACAATCCACTTGTAGCCGGTCAGTTCTTTCAGACCCAGAGGTCCGCGGGCGTGTATCTTCTGGGTACTGATGGCGACCTCGGCCCCCAGCCCGAATTGCCCCCCGTCGGTGAAACGTGTGCTGGCATTTACATAGACGCAGCCAGCGTCCACCTCATTAAGGAAGCGCATGGCCGCACTGTAGTCCTCGGTGACAATAGCCTCATCTGCCCCTGAGCCGTACTGCTCGATGTGCTCCAGGGCCTCATCCAGGGAGTCCACTACCTTGACGGCCGCCACCAGTGCCAGGAACTCCTTGCCCCAGTCTTCTCCCGTTGCCGGTGTCAGTTTCAGGGATGAGTCTGCTTTAAGGATATCAAGCGCCCGTTCATCGCAGTGCATCTCTACCCCTGCCTTAGCCCACTCAGTCGCTATCCGGGGCAGGCAGCTTTCAGCGATATCAGCATGGACCAGCAGGGTATCCAGGGCGTTGCACACCGAAGGACGCTGAACCTTGGCATTGAAGGTAATGGCTACGGCCTTATCTATATCAGCATTGTGGTCGACATAGGTATGGCAGACACTGGCACCGGCACCGATAACCGGCATGGCAGCATTTTCCCTGACAAATGTAATCAGCTCAGCCCCACCACGGGGGATGAACAGGTCAATATAGTCACTCATCTTGAGCAGATGGCTGACCAGGCTGCGGTCGGTATTATCAACGAACTGCACCGCACCTTCCGGCATTCCGGCCCGTTTTATGGCAGCCTGCACCAGCTTGGCCAGGGTGAGGTTCGAGTTGATTGCCTCCCTGCCACCCCGGAGGACGACAGCATTGCCGGATTTCAGGCAGAGGACGGAGATGTCGATGGTGACGTTGGGCCGGCTTTCGTACATGGTACCGATAACGCCCAGAGGCACTCGTTTCCGCCCGATGAGCAGGCCGTTGGGCAGGGTGCGCATATCAAATACCTCACCGACCGGGTCGGGCAGCGCCGCCACTGTCCGCACGTCACTGGCGATACTCTCCAGCCGACTTTCATTGAGCATGAGGCGGTCGAGCATGGCGGTGTTCATGCCGGATGCCTTGGCCTCCTGGCAGTCCTTCTGGTTGGCGGCGATTATCTCATCTTTCTTTGCCAGCAGGTCATCGGCGATATTGTGCAGCGCCTGGTTCTTTACCTCGGTGGAGAGGTAGGCCAGCCGCCGCGAGGCTTCCCTGGCAGCCTTGCCTTTGGCCCGCAGCTCTTCGATTGCTTTCTCCATGTTGGTCACTCCTTAGATGTGAAACTGTGGTCTAAGTGGGCGGTGCTATTGCGTATGCCAAATACTGTACCGTGAAGCGGGTATATTTGCAAGTGTTATTCCGCTCCAGTGTCATAGGATAGTTAATTGCCGAGGTAGCCATGCTACGTTTATAATTCATCTTATAAACATGAAGAACCAGTCCACAATACCCGAACTGGGTGAAACTCGACTTCCGAGGACAGTGCTGAGCCTCGCCTGGCCGGTAGTTTTACAGGAAGCCGCCTGGACAATCCTCTCCATGATAATAATGATATTCATTGGGCACCTGGGAGCGGAGGCTATCACTGCCGTAGGTTTGAGTGAGCAGATTATTTTCCTGCCGATGATGGCCTTCGCTGGCATCGGTATCGGGGCAACAGCGATAGTTGCCCGTCATATCGGTGCCAGAGAGCCCGAGCACGCCAACCATACCTTGAGACAAGCTATGCTCCTGGCTGTAATCATGGGGAGTGTTTTTGCCCTATTGCAGTGGTTCTTGGCTGAACAGCTGCTCTGGCTCTTCCGGGCTAGCCCCGAAGTGATTGCCCTGGGAAAAGACTATATTCGTGTCAATGCGCCAACCACGATATGCTTTTTCATTCTGTACTGCGGCGAGGCGGTGCTGAGAGGTTCTGGAGATACTCGAACACCAATGGTTGTGATTGTGGTGGTGGAGGTAATCGGCACCACTTTAGCCTACGCGTTCATCAACGGGTTCTGGGTAATACCTGCATTGGGTGTATTTGGGGCAGGTATCGGGAGGGCAGCAGGCAGCGTCATCGGGGCGGTATTAATCCTGGCTATATTGACGCGGGGGACAGGGGTACTCAAATATAACTGGCGCACTGCTTTGTCTTTTGATTTGACTGAAGCAAAACGCATCCTGAAGGTGGGTCTACCTGCCTTTGGTGACCAGGTGCAGATGCAGGTTGCGATGAGCGTCTATACTATCATCATTAGCAGTCTGGGAACTACCATCTATGCTGCACATGCCCTCGCCATGAGAGTAGAGCAATTTGCCTTTATGCCCAGCTTTGGTTTTGGTATGGCAGCCACAGCGCTGGTGGGGCAGAGTCTGGGGGCGGGGAAGCCAGACCTGGCCAAGAAGACCGGTTACCTGATACAGCGCTATTGTGTTACTGCTATGGTTGTACTCGGTCTGATAACCTTTATCTTCGGGAAGCAGTTTATAGGTATCTTCGTTAATGACCCGGAGGTGATACGGGTGGGTACTCTGGGACTTCAAATCTGGGCGTTAGCTATGCCCGGGATGGCTACCAACCAGTCGCTGGCCGGTGGCTTGAGGGGTGCCGGTGACACGCGCTGGGTATTTCTTCTTAATACCATCGGCATGTGGACGATGCGGATTGGGGGTGGTGCCATAATGGTATTCCTTCTGCACATGGGAGCCCCGGGGGCTTGGTCAGGGGCCGTTCTGGACCATAGCGTACGTGCCGTACTAATCTGGTGGCGCTTTGCCGGCGGGAAGTGGCAGAACATACAGGTCTAGGGTCTCAGAATAACTATCTTCTGGAATATATGTAACCCCATCCCCTGTGTCCCCTTCCCCTTCGATAAGGGGAAGGGGACAGATTTTACATAAGAGGGGCGAAGCCTCCTCTTTGACTCCCCCTAAGGAGATAAGAGGAAAGGTGCTTTGGGAGGGACTTCACCTCTCTTCGACTCCCCTGACAATATCGTCAAGTATCAGACGTTTGCCCCTGCCGAGCACCTAATCTGTATTCTCACCGGTGCTCTAAGTGCTCTAAGAAGCCTCGGGATTATTCGGGGAGTTACCGAAGTAGACCTTGGTGTGCGGCCAGGGTATCTCTATGCCCTCGTCGTCAAATGCCTTCTTGATACGGAGTCTCAGTTCTCCCATTACTGCCCATTGTTCGATGGGCTTGACATCACCCAGCATCTTGATATCTATCCCTGAGTCTCCCAAATTATCCACTCTCAATACCTGGGGTGGCGTTATTATACGGTTCTTCCATTCTTCGTCCTCGGCCAGTTCCTTACCCACGCGGTTCATCACTTCGATAGCGTGGTCTAAATCGGTGCCATAAGCTACTGAAATATTGATATTTACTCTGGAGAAGTGTCTGGTATAGTTACTGGCTGTCGTGATTTCCCCATTGGGGACATGGTGCACTACTCCATCCAGGTCACGCAGTACTGTCTTCCTGAGAGTAATGTCTTCCACCAGTGCGGTGATACCAGCCACACTGGCGACATCACCGACACGGTACTGGTTCTCCATGATAATAAAAATGCCGGCGATAAGGTCCCGTATCAGGTACTGCGCTCCAAAGCCAACGGCAATACCAGCGATACCAAAACCGGCCAGTATCGGGCCGATATTGACGTCCAGCTCAGTTAGTATTAGCAACAACACAATTACCAGAACGGCCACGCGAGCTACTCCGGTGAAAACACTGGTAAGGGTATCTACTCTCTTTTCGATGCCTCTGCGGCTTTCTCCTTTAGTTCTGGCTATGAAGCGGCGGACAACTGGTCTCAGTACCCGCCTCAGGATGAACCAGAGCACACCGCCAATGATTAATATGATGAGAATACGCACGCCATGATTTAGCAGCCAGTCTGTGACATCAGTCCAGTTCATTGTACTTACCCTCCTTAGGATTTATAAGGATTTATGGTGACCCTATCCCCTTAGTCCCCTTCCCCTTCGATAAGGGGAAGGGGAGAGATTTTTATAAGAGGGGCTGTGCCCCTCTTTGGCTCCCCTTTGTTGTTATTTGAGGGATTTCATTCCACTCTGAATCCCTTTGAAGAGTTATGAGGTATCTAATCCCATATCAACTTCTTTCTCAATAACACTTCGTCTGGTTCAGACCAACCGAGTGATTTATAAAATCCTACAGCATTTTTCCAGACATCGGATATTAATGTATTACACCCTCTAGCTGTGAGTTCATTTTCGATATGCTGAATAAGCTTCTTGCCTATGCCTTTATTCCTGGCAGGCCCGGCAACAATTAAGGTGCTAAGATAAGCTAGAAATCCAACATCATGCGCAGAAGCAAACGCAATAACCTGCTCGTTCTCTTCCCATAAAAAGGCTAAACAGTCTACCGAATCAATAGCGCGTTCCAGTACGTCCTTAGGCGGATTATCGGGCCAAAAACCAGGCTCAGATTTCATCAATTCCACTATTTCAGGAATATCTTCTTTAGTTGCAGTTCTGATCATTTTATCTTCTCCCTTGGGAGTGTCCTAGAGAGGGCGAAGCCCTCTCTAATCTATCTTCCCCCTTCCCTTTTAAGGGAAGGGGGTCAGGGGGATGGATTACCTCTACAAAACCACCAGGTTATTTCTATGTACTATCTCGGAGCCATAGTCGTGGCCGAGCAGTTCGGCAATCTTGGCGGAGTGTGCCCCTTTAAGGGCCTCGACATCTGCCGAGTCATAGTTGGTGATGCCGCAGCCGATGCGTACACCATCCGGGTCATGGATTTCGACGATGTCGCCGCGCCGGAATCGGCCTTCGGTCTTCTCGATACCGGCGGCGAGCAGGCTGCGGTTCTGTTTTCTCAACGCGTTGGCCGCCCCGGCGTCCACCACCAGCTTTCCCCGGGTGGAAAGCCCGCTCAGCATCCAGCGCTCACGGCTCTCCAGCTTGGTGGTCGCCGGCAAAAAGCGGGTGCCGATTGACTCACCGGCGGCCAGCCGCACAATGACGTCAGGCTCCCTGCCGTCGGCGATTACCATAGTTACTCCGGAGGTGGTGGCCAGCCTGGCAGCCTGAACCTTGGTTATCATGCCGCCGGTAGCGGACTCGTTGGCAGTCCCTCTTGCCAGCTTTTCAATCTCCCGGTTAATCCGGTCGACCTGCGGGATAAGACGTGCCTCGGCATGGTGACGCGGGTCGGCGGTGTATAGTCCGCCAATATCGGTCAGGAGCAACAGGAGGTCGGCATCAATCAGGTTGGCCACCATAGCGGAGAGGTTGTCGTTATCGCCGAAGCTGGCTTCCTGTATCTCATCGACGGCGACGACGTCGTTTTCGTTGACAATGGGTACAACACCCAGTTCCAAAAGGGCCAGCAGGGTATTGCGGGTGTTCAGATAGCCGGCACGGTCGGAGAGGTCAGCTTTGGTCAGTAGCGCCTGTGCCACGTGGATACCGTGCTCACCGAACAGCTGCTCGTAGATATTCATCAGCCGACTCTGCCCCGCCGAGGCCATTACCTGCCGGAAGGGAATACCCCGCATCCTTCTGGTCAGGCCCAGCTTCTCACGTCCGGCGGCGATGGCTCCAGAAGAGACCACCAGTAGCTCGCTGCCCTGCTGGTGCAGCCGGGCTATCTGCTTGACCAGTCCTGCCATTACCGACTGGTCAAGGTGACTGGTGCCGCCGGTAATGAGACTGGTACCGAATTTGGCTACGATTCGTCGGTAGGATAGGTTGGGTCTGCTCTTTTTGGTCAATAGCATTAGCCTCCACGCAGTTGTCTCATTATAACATAACGGATGGTGGGGGTTTGAATATGAAAGGTGTTCTTGTCGGTCTCGGCGCTGGTCGCCGAC
>CAZTBG010000034.1:0-22640 GCA_964611805.1 uncultured Dehalococcoidales bacterium
CCCTCTCTATAAGGTGCGAAGGGCCTGCGCCTTAGGAATTGCCTCCCCACCGTTTTGGGGAGTTTAAGAGGGGTGAAATCCCTCTTAGCGGGGGATACCAAGGGGGTGTCCCCCTTGGAAAGTGTAGTACATAAAAGAGAGCTGTGAGTAAAGGACATAAATGACGACTCGCGATAAACCAAAGAAAGTCTTAATAATAGGCTCGGGGCCGATCATCATCGGGCAGGCGGCGGAGTTCGACTACGCCGGTACCCAGGCTTGCAAGGCGATGCGAGAAGAGGGGGTCGTCTCGGTGCTGGTCAACTCCAACCCGGCCACCATCATGACCGACGAAGATATCGCCGACATTGTTTATATTGAGCCGCTCACTGTAGAGATGCTCAGTCGCATTATCGAAAGAGAGCGCCCCGATGGTCTTTTACCCACGCTGGGTGGCCAGACCGGACTTAACATGGCGGTTGACCTCTATAATGCCGGTGTCCTTGACAAGTACAATGTCCGCAGCCTGGGCACGCCGATTGATACCATCCGCAAGGCTGAGGACCGCGAGCTCTTTAAGCAGATGCTTATTAAAATTGGTGAGCCGGTGCCGAAGAGCGCAACCGTCACCAGCATGGAAGAAGCCCGGCGGGTGGCTGAAGAGATTGGCTTGCCGTTGATTATCCGCCCCTCGTACACCCTCGGTGGTTCCGGCGGTGGTTTTGCCAACACACGTGGGGAGCTTGAGCAGGTTGTGCCTGTCGGGCTGGCGGCCAGCCCGATTCACCAGGTGCTCATTGAGGAATCGGTGGTCGGCTGGAAAGAGATAGAGTACGAGGTGATGCGTGATGGCGCCGATAACTGCATCACCGTCTGCAATATGGAGAACTTCGACCCGATGGGGGTGCATACCGGCGACAGCATCGTTGTTGCCCCCAGCCAGACACTGACCGATAAAGAGTACCAGCTATTGCGCACGGCCAGCCTAAAGATAATCCGTGCCCTCGGCATTGAGGGCGGCTGCAACATCCAGCTTGCCCTCGACCCGAAGAGCAGTAAATACTACGTGATTGAGGTCAACCCGCGGGTCAGCCGAAGCTCCGCCCTGGCAAGCAAGGCCACCGGCTATCCCATTGCCCGGGTGGCTGCTAAGATAGCCGTCGGTAAGCGTCTCGATGAAATCCCTAATGCTGTTACCGGCAAGACGATGGCCTCGTTTGAGCCAGCGCTCGACTACGTGGTGGTCAAGATACCGCGCTGGCCGTTCGATAAATTCGCCTCCGGCGACCGTGTTATCGGCACCCAGATGAAGGCCACGGGCGAGGTGATGGCCATTGACCGCTCCTTCGAGGCGGCTTTACAAAAGGCGGTACGCTCACTGGAGTTCGGTAAACGGTCATTACTGTGGGAAGACCGCAACTGGGAGGCGGGTACGGATATCGACAAGTATCCCCTGCACCCCAACGACCTGCGGCTCTGGGCGCTGATGGCGGCGCTGCGGAGGGGTGTCAGCCCTGAGGAAATTGTCAGAAAGACACATATCGACCTGTGGTTCATCACCAAGATGCGCAACATTGTCGACATGGAAGGGCGCCTGCTCTCCGAGGCATTGACACCGGAGCTGATGTGGCAGGCCAAGCGGCTCGGCTTCTCCGATGAGCAGGTGGGAACGCTGGCCGACCGTCTTCCCGAGCAGGTACGGCAATTGCGGCACGACTGGAATATCCATCCCGTCTACAAAATGGTCGATACCTGCGCCGCCGAGTTCGATGCCGCCACGCCCTATTTTTACAGCACCTACGAGCAGGAGAATGAGGCCGTGTCAATACCGGACAGAAAGGCGGTAGTTCTCGGCAGCGGGCCAATCCGTATCGGCCAGGGGATTGAGTTCGATTACTGCAGCGTCCATTCCGCCTGGGCATTGCAGGAAGCCGGTTACCAGAGTATCATGGTCAACTCCAACCCGGAAACGGTCTCCACCGATTTCGATACGAGCAGTCGCCTCTACTTCGAGGCCCTGGATGAAGAGAGCGTCCGCGATATACTGGAAAATGAGAACGGCAACGGTCATATCGCCCCGTCGATTGTCCAGTTTGGCGGTCAGACGGCCATCAACCTGGCGGAACCGCTCAATCGCAGCGGCATGCCGCTTATCGGTTCCAGCGCCGAGGTCATCGACCTGGCCGAGGACCGGCGTCGCTTTGAAAACTTTCTCAGCAACCTCGGAATTCCCCAGCCGCCGGGTGCGGGCGTGACCTCGCTCGACGAAGCGCTCAATATTGCTCAGCACATTGGCTACCCCGCGCTGGTCCGCCCCAGCTATGTCCTTGGCGGACGTGCCATGGAGATTGTACACAATGCCAGTGAGCTTATTGGCTATTTTCAGCAGGCAGTCGACCTGGATACCGGTCACCCCGTCCTTATCGACAAGTACCTCGAAGGTAAAGAGGTGGAGGTTGACGCCGTCGCCGATGGTGAGAGGGTCTTTATCCCCGGTATCATGGAGCACATCGAACGAGCTGGGGTGCACAGCGGCGACTCGATGGCGGTCTATCCCGGTGTGAACCTGACCGAGACCGAGGTAAGGAAGATAGTCGACTATACTGTCCGTATCGGGCTGGGTCTGGGTGTCAGGGGCCTGATGAATATTCAGTTCGTCATCGTACCCGGCAGAACGGTACGGGATGCGGCTGTCTACGTGCTGGAGGTAAATCCCCGGGCGAGCCGTACCATTCCCTTTATCTCCAAGGTGACCGGTGTGCCGATGGTGAATGTTGCTGTCAAGGTGATGCTTGGCCAGAGCCTCAAGGAGCAGGGCTATGAGACCGGACTGTTCACGGAACGACAGTTGATAGCTATCAAGGCCCCGGTCTTCTCCATGTCCAAATTGCTTGGGGTCGATACCCATCTGGGGCCGGAGATGAAATCGACCGGCGAGGTGATGGGGATTGATTATACGTTCGATGCTGCCCTGGCCAAAGCGTTGCTCGCTGCCGGGCTGATGCTGCCGTCGCAGGGTGGGATACTCCTCAGTATCGCTGACCGTGATAAGCCCGAGGCCCTGCCCATAATCAGGAAGTTGCACGATGTCGGCTATAAGCTGTATGCTACCGAGGGAACGGCGGCCTTGATTAATGTACTCGGGATGCCGGTGACGATGATAACCAAGAAGCTGAGTGAGGGCCATCCCAATGTCGTTGACGTCATTACGAGTGGTACTGTCGACGGTGTTCTTAATACCATCACCGGGGGTGGCAGTGCTATGAGAGACGGCTTCTATATCCGTCGCACTGCCGCTGAGAAGCGCATCCCCTGTTTTACCTCGCTTGATACCGCCCGGGCTGCTGTGGATACACTGGTCAATGGTAGCCAGACATATAGCGCCCAGCCACTGGCGGCATATCGCGAAAAGGGACGAAATTGAACCAGGTAATGGCCACCGTAGTCTCCAATGGTGAGGTAATGCCCCACGTCTATCTGATGTGGCTGGATTGTCCCGGCATTTCTCAGGAAGCCCGCCCGGGGCAGTTTGTCATGGTGCGGTGTGGCGAGGAGACTGTGCTGCGACGACCACTGAGTGTCCACCAGGTGGAGGCTGACCGGTTTGCCCTGCTGTTCCTGGTAGCTGGCAGGGGTACGCAGTGGCTGGCAACGCGCCAGCCGGGTGAAAGGATTGATATACTCGGCCCACTGGGGAATGGGTTCACGGTGGATGTTGATTCCCGTAACCTCTTGCTGGTGGCTGGCGGCATGGGAATTGCGCCACTGGTGTTTCTTACCGATAAGGCTGTGGCTGAAGGTAGAGACGTAACCCTGCTCTACGGCACGGCCAATGATGACCGATACCCAGTGCCTGCCGGGATTGCGGAAGTGGCTGCTACCGAAGATGGTAGCGTTGGACATCGTGGAATGATAACCGAACTGATACCGCAGCATCTGGAATCCGCTGACCAGGTCTTTGCCTGCGGCCCTTTACCGATGTACAAAACAATGGCACAAATGCCAGCACTAAAAAACAGACCTGTCCAGGTCTCACTGGAGATGAGGATGGGTTGTGGATTTGGTGTCTGCTATTCCTGTACTATAAAGACGGCACATGGCCTGAAACAGGTCTGCAAGGACGGGCCGGTGTTCGATTTGAACGACGTTATCTGGGAGGATATTAGGATATGACGCAGGAAGAGATGGCACTGCGGTACGGCTGCAATCCGCATCAGGTACCGGCAAGAGTTTACAGCGAAGGTGCATTGCCCTTTGAAGTGCTGAATGGCACGCCGGGGTATATAAATATGCTCGATGCTTTCAATTCATGGCAGCTCGTTAAGGAGTTAAAACAGGCACTCGGCTTGCCGGCGGCGGCCTCCTTCAAACACGTCAGTCCTGCCGGAGCAGCAGTTGGTATCCCTTTAAGTGATACACTCAGGAAGGCGTACTTCGTGGGGAACATGGAGCTATCGGCACTGGCGGCTGCCTATGCCCGTGCCAGGGGGGCTGACCGGTTGTCGTCCTATGGCGACTGGATAGCCCTGAGCGACAGGGTGGATGTGCCCACAGCCAGATTGATAAACCGTGAGGTATCCGATGGCCTTATTGCTCCCGGCTATGAGGCGGAGGCGCTGGCCATCCTCAAAGAAAAGAAACAGGGCAGGTACCCGATTGTAGAAATCGATGCCGGCTATGAGCCGCGAGAAATGGAAGTCAAAGAGGTCTTCGGTGTCTGGTTTGAGCAAAAACGCAATAACCTGCAAATCAATAACGATTTGCTGAGGAACATTGTCACGCGCAATAAGGAATTGCCGGACTCTGCCCGGAGGGACCTGATAGTGGCTACAATTGCCCTCAAGTATACGCAGTCGAATTCTGTCTGCTTTGCCTGTGACGGCCAGGTCATCGGGGCGGGGGCAGGCCAGCAGTCGCGTATTCACTGCACGCGTCTGGCGGGGGGTAAGGCCGACCGCTGGTTCCTGCGGCAACATCCCGATATACTTAACCTGCGCTGGCGAAAGGGTATCGGCCGACCGGAGCGTGATAATGCCATTGACCTGTGCTTCCAGGACGAGCTTACCCCATCCGAGGAGGAGAGCTGGGCGGCAGCCTTTGAGGTAGTCCCCAAGAGACTTACTCTTCAGGAGAAGAAGGACTGGATAAGCAGGTTTACCGGCGTTGCCCTGAGCTCGGATGCCTTTTTCCCTTTTCGTGACTGCATCGACCGTGCCCACCAGAGCGGCGTGAAGTATGTAATCGAACCGGGCGGTGCCCTGCGTGATGCTGATACCATAAAAGCCTGTGATGATTACGGAATGGTGATGATTTTCTCAAAAACGAGGCTATTCCATCACTGATTGCGGTTGGTTTATACGCAAACAGGGGGTCAATATGATAGTTACCAGTAGTATCAATTTTCAGACCGGGGGTGAGTGCGACATAGTTGACATAACCGACAAGGTGGCAAAACAGGTCGCTGAGTCGGGTGTTAACAGTGGAACAGTCACCGTGTTCGTGCCTGGCTCTACTGCTGGAGTCACCACTATTGAGTACGAGTCCGGCTTGGTTTCTGACCTCCAGCATCTGTGGGACAGGATTGTACCTCGAAATGTTCGTTATGACCACGACCGCCGCTGGGGAGATGGTAATGGGTATTCTCACGTCCGCGCCTCCATGCTGGGGCCTTCGCTGGTGGTACCGTTTACTGATGGCAGGCTGACTCTGGGCACCTGGCAGCAGATAATCCTGGTGGACTTCGATAACCGGCCGCGGTCCCGCCAGGCTGTTCTGCAAATCATGGGTGAGTAGGTTCCCTTGACTCTGAAATGAGGCTCGGCTTATAATGTAAACGGGAAATAATCTTCGGTGAGAGGGTAATATAGGATGGCTAACCAGATAGGTAAGAGGTACCAGTGTACCAAGTGCGGTAGCGAGTTTATCGTTACCAAAGCAGGCAATGGTGAAATCCATTGTTGCGGACAGCCCATGGAGCAGAAGAAATAGGTACCGTGGAGCGAGCAAAGGAGACAATTATACGATGGCAAGCCAATTAGGTAAACGGTATCGATGCTCAGTTTGTGGCACTGAGATACTTTGCGTTAAAGCCGGAGAGGGCGAAGTCACCTGTTGTGGCCAGCCAGTAGAGCTTCAACAGCCCAAGGCTATTCCATCTTCGGACTAAACGCAGAAGAATAACATTCCAGTCAGTATAAAGTCACCTGCCTTGGGCTATCATATTCAGCCCCGGTAGCAGGTGACTTTTCAGTGTCAGTCTGTATTAAGGGCGATTACTTATTATTTTGTATCAGTGAAAAGAACTCCGCCCGGCTGGCGGGTCTACGGCGGAACATTCCCCGGATGGCTGAGGTGATAATGTTACTGCCCGGTTTCTTAACACCCCGCATCACCATACACATGTGTTCTGCCTGAACAACCACAGCAACGCCCTGTGGTTCAATCCCCTTGCTGATAGCATCGGCTATCTGCGTTGTCATTCTCTCCTGAATCTGGGGTCGTCTGGCGAGAATCTCCACCACTCTGGCCAGTTTACTGAGGCCGACCACACGCCCGCTTATATCAGGGACATAGCCAATGTGTACCACCCCATAGAAGGGTAGGAGGTGGTGTTCACACATGGAGTAGAATGGAATATCCTTGACGATGACCATTTCACGGTGGCCCAGTTCATAGCCGACATTGAGTTCTTCCGCAGGGTCCATGCTGAGCCCGGAAAAGAGCTCGGAGTACATCTCAGCGACACGTCTCGGTGTATCGACCAGGCCTTCTCTCTCAGGGTCCTCGCCGATAGCCTTGATGATAGCGGTCGTTGCCTTTCTAATCTCTGCCTCGTTAATCAATTCTATCCTCCTTCATTTGGCACGCAACCCAATAAAGCTTGGCTCAGGCTAGACCCAGAGATTGTTCAACGGCCTCCGGGTTGGCCGGTAATCTGGTGAAAGAACCTGCGTCCTTCAGAGCAGCGTCGGCGTCTTTCAGTCCGGTGCCGGTGACGATGCAGACTATGGTTTTCTGTGAGAAGTCCATTCCGTTGCGGGAGAGCTTAATCAGTCCGGCCAGGGAGGCCGCCGAGGCTGGTTCGCCGAAGATTCCTCCCTTGCTTGACAGGAGATGGTAGGCTGTCATAATCTCCTCATCAGTTACCATATCGATAGTGCCACCGGACTCGTCACGAGCAGCCGTGGCTCGCTGCCAGCTCGCCGGATTACCAATGCGAATTGCCGTGGCGATAGTCTGAGGTTCCTCGATAACGTGACCACGGACAATCGGGGCTGCCCCTTCGGCCTGGAAACCCATCATCTTGGGCTTCTGTGATGATTTACCGATTTGGTGATGCTGGACAAAACCTTTCCAATAGGCGGTGATGTTACCGGCGTTACCCACCGGGATGAAGAGGTAGTCGGGAGCGTCTCCGAGGACATCAATAATCTCGAAGGCAGCTGTTTTCTGTCCTTCAATACGGTTGGGGTTAAGGGAATTGACCAGAGTAACCGGGTGCTTGTCGGTTAGCCATCGTACTATCTGTAGGGCCTGGTCGAAGTTCCCGTCGATAGTAATTATCCTGGCACCATAGACGATGGCCTGGGCCAGCTTGCCGAGAGAGATTTTCCCTTCGGGCACGATAATAACTGCCTCAAGCCCACAATAGGCAGCGTAAGCAGCGGCTGAGGCGCTGGTGTTGCCGGTTGAGGCGCAGATTATCGACTTGCTGCCGGCCTCAAGCGCCTTGGCTACAGCAACAACCATGCCCCGGTCCTTGAAAGAGCCGGTGGGATTGCACCCTTCAAGCTTGAAGTATAACTCCCCACAACCAATCTCCTCTTCAAGCCGGTGGCACCTGACCAGGGGAGTATCTCCTTCTCCCAGGGTGAATAATGGTGTACTTGGTGTTACCGGGAGCAACTCCTTGTACCTGGCCAACACTCCTGACTTCATGGTTCTCCTGTCCTCCAGGTGGTTATTCGTGCGACGAAGCAGATGCCACCAAAATTATACCGCAGGCCCCGCCGATAGCATAGCTGGGACTATACTCGCAAAGAGCGTAAAACTGAGGAGCAATGCTACAGCTGATGTCCGGTGCGATACTCTATTTATACGGTAAAAGTATGAACTTTGCAAGTGCAATATTGACGTTTCATTAATCGGTTTGCTATGATTTTTAGCGGAATCTTCTTCAGAAGGGGGCAGGAGAGATACAAGATACGTAGTATGGGGTCGTATTCTGGAATCGTCATTGAGTTATAACAAGGAGGAATGCACATGGATTTTCGTTTTACGGAAGAGCAGGAGAAGCTCAGGCAAGAGGTCCATGACTTCTTCGCTGAGAATCTACCCTCTGATTATGAGCAGCGTGGTACTGGGACAGGGACCACTATGGAGGAGTTTAAATTCTGGATGGACGTGCAGCACAAGGCTGGAGAAAAGCGCTATCTGACCCCCGGCTGGTCCAAGGAGAGCGGCGGTCTTGGTCTGAGTGACATGGAGCAGGGTATCGTTAATGAAGAGAGCTCTTACTGGGGTGCAAGCTGGCCGGGCCGTATGGGACAGCGAATCTGCGGGCCTCCGTTGCATGTCTTCGGCACCGAGGAGCAAAAGAAGAGATTCCTTCCCGGTATTGCTAAGGGAGAAGCGATATGGTACCAGTGCTTCACCGAACCGGATGCCGGTTCTGACGAGGCAAATGTATCTCTGAGGTGTGTTGAGGAGGGCGACCACTACGTTCTCAATGGCCAAAAAACCTTCATCACCTCCCCCGGTCCGGCAGATTATCTCTACACACTGGCACGGACGCAGGATGTCATACCGAAGCACAGGGGTATCAGCCTGTTCCTGGTCGATGCGCACAGCCCCGGTGTAAGCTTCCGCGCCTTACCCACACTGGGTATCTTCACCACGGAGATATTCTTTGATAATGTGAAGGTACCGAAAGACCGTCTACTGGGTGAGCTGAACCGTGGCTTCTACCATGCAATGGTGACCTTCGAGTTCGAGAGGAGCACTACCGGTGCTGCTGCCGGCGCCAGAAGGAATTTAGAGGAGCTTATTGAGTTCTGCCGGAACGAGAAGCGGAATGGCCAGCCCTTACTCAAGGACCCTGCCGTGCGCAGTCTGCTGGCTGACCGTGCTATCGAGATGGAGCTTTCCTGGCTTCAGGGATGGTTTGCTGCCTGGCATTTCAGCCAGAGAGACAAGCTGGGCTCACCGCCTCCAGAAGCCGGAGGCCTTCATGCTAAAGTAGTATCCGCTGATAGGGCCAAACAGCTTATTGATGCTATGGGACTCTACGGCCAGTTACGCTCCGGCTCGAAGTATTCCAAGTATAGTGGCCGTGCTGCTCAGCAATGGTTGTCATCGCGAACTACGCATCCGGGTGGCACCATCGAGGTCCAGAAGATTGTTCTTGCTGGCAGAGGGCTTGGCCTGCCCAGGGTTCCAGCCAAGTTTAATAAGGAAATCAGAGCGGCGCTGGAAGGAGTGGGGGTATAGTCCAACTATTGAGATTGGACTATATCGACTCGAAGGAGAAATAATATGGATTTTACTTTTACTGAAGAGCAAGAAATGCTGCGGACGTCCGCTCGGGATTTCCTCGGGACGGAGTGTACCGAAAAACTTGTCAGGGAAGTAGAGGATGGCGACCTGGGCTACTCTCCCGAGCTATGGAAGAAAATTGCCGACCTGGGGTGGCTCGGGCTCACCTATCCCGAGCAATACGGTGGCGCTGGCATGAACGTGATTGACCTGGCAGTCCTCTATGAAGAGATTGGCCGGGCAATGATGCCATGCCCCCACCTTTCTACGGTTGTCCTCGGCGGAATGACGATTCTTGAGGCTGGCAGTGAGGAGCAGAAGGCAGAAATCCTGCCGGCCATAGCCGGAGGGGAAAGGATAATCGCCCTGGCCTTGACAGAGCCAGAATCCGCCTGGGATATGAAGAGCACCTGGGACGCTGCGGGTGTGAACGTAGCCGCCACCGCTGATGGTGATAGTTATGTTATTAACGGCGTAAAGCTTTTTGTGCATGATGCTCTTTGTGCTGATACAATACTGGTAGCAGCCAGAACGAAGTCAGGTGGTAAACCCGAGGATGGTATCACCCTGTTCCTGGTGGATGTGAAGAGTCCGGGAGTCAGTATCACACCGCTGATAACCATTGCTGGCGACAAACAATGTGAGGTCGTACTGGACAAGGTAAAGGTACCGAAGTCCAGTATTGTCGGCGAGGTGAATGGTGGCTGGGCGCCACTGGACAAGTCGATGAAGGTAGCGACCGTCATGCTCTGTGCCCAGATGCTGGGGGCCGGACAGCGGCTACTGGAGCTATCGGTAGACTATGCCAAAACCAGGATTCAGTTCGATATGCCAATCGGCATCAACCAGTACATCCAGGAGCACTGTGTCTTCCTGCTGCGGGATGTCAACGGGTGCCAGTGGTCGACCTATCTGGCTGCCTGGAAGCTGGCCGAGAATGAGCCCTGCGACATGGAAGTGTCTGTGGCCAAAGCCTGGAGCAGTGATGCCTATGAGCATGCCTGCTGGTGCGCTCACCAGGTCCACTCCGGCGTAGGCTCAACGGTATTCGATGGCGTTCTCCCGCTTTACTCGCGGCGCGGCAAGACCCTCCAGCTTTACATGGGCGATACTGACTATCATAAAGAGAAGATTGCCATGCTACTTGAGGACTGGCCGGCTCCGGAGCGGCCCAAGGGTCAGCCACTCGGTCTGTGGGAGGAAAGACCTGGCTTCTGGGTTCCTGAGTGGTGGAACGAGTTCAACAAAGGTACGTAAACCCGACTGGTTCCTGAAAGATAAAGAACGGCACCTTGATTTGGAGGTGCCGTTTGTTTTTAATCATAGGTCGTTTGCCGTGCTATGTCTGGCCGCCGCCGGGTTTTTCCAGCGGTACCTGGGCCGCACACAGGGGACAGTCATCTGGCAAGTAGGTCTCGGCAACAGTACGCAGACAGCTGAACAGGGGTGCTCTGAAGTCGATGCTCTTTTCGGAGCGCCCCACGAGAACACCTACACCGATAACGTTGCCCTGCAGGGCGGTAACGGCGGCGATGACGTCTCGTATTGAGCCGCCGGCAGTGAGGACGTCGTCAACGACCAGGACTCGCTCGCCGGGATTGATAGTCTGGCCGCGCCGGAAAGTCCTTCCCCCGGCCTCTGCCCTCTCGGCGTAGATGGCGCGTGTGCCGAGCTGTCTGGCAACCTCAAAAGCGAGGATGATACCTCCGGTGGTCGGACCGGCGACCAGGTCAATGCGCTGCCCACGAAAATGGTCCGCAATCATACTGCAGAGACGGGTAACGTAGTCCGGGTGCTGCAGAATACGGAATTTCTCCCAGTAGACCGGCGAATGCCGCCCAGATGTAAGCAGGAAGTGCCCTTTCAACACGGCACCTGTTTCTATGAACATTTCCTCAATGCTGCTCGTCATCAGACCCCCTTAATTCTAAAGCTTAACCGGCTAACATTCAGGGAACAGTCTGGTGGGCTAGCCTAGTTGCCGGCAGCATTGGCGACCTGCTCCGTGAAGGGGTAGTTGGCTGCCAGTCCCCACATGTCTGGTGGCCAGATTGATAACCACGCCTTACCGATGATATCTTCGGCTGGCACCATCCAACCGTTGCGCGAGTCGTCGGTATTATTTCGGTTATCACCAAGGACAAAATATTCACCTTCGGGTATAATTTCGCCGAAATACGGACTTCTGGCCGGGTCCTCAATGTAGGGCTCGTCAAGTTCCAGGATGGTGCCGTCAGGCTGGTGAATATAGACCTGGCCCTGCCTTATCTCGACACGCTCACCGGGAAGACCGATTACGCGTTTGATGAAGCTATCACGATCTTCATACGGTGGGCGAAAGATGATGACGTCTCCCCTTTGGGGTTCGTGGAAGTTGTACACAAGCTTGTTTACCAGCAGTCGCTGATTTGTGTAGAAGTTTGGCTCCATACTGGGGCCTAAAATGACATACGTTTGCAACGTGAGCCGTAGTCCCAAAAAGACTACTACCGCGATTGCAATCATGATGAGGAAGTCACGGATGGTTTTTTTCATGCGTGTGATGAGAGGCTCCTATCTCAGACTCAACCTTAATCTCAATTATACTCGCTTTATGGTGGTTCTTCTAGTCTGGTGAAATTGGTAATCCTTTTCTGGTACTATTGTGGCCCGTCTGGTTATTGTTGCACTTGTTCTCGGCGTGGTGCTAGAATGGCAGCAAGATGGATTATATGGAGCAGGCACTCTCCCTGGCGGGACTATCTTTAGGGCAGGTTAGCCCTAACCCTGCGGTTGGTGCTGTTGTGGTCAAAGGGGGGGAGGTTGTGGGTCAGGGTTACACGCAACCTCCTGGCTCTGCGCACGCTGAAATTGTCGCTCTGGGGCATGCAGGCAGCGCCGCCCGGGGCAGCGTAATGTATGTTACTCTGGAGCCGTGTTGTCACTATGGGCGTACGCCACCGTGCACAGGAGCAATAGTTGATGCCGGTATTGCTGAGGTACACATGGCAATGCTTGACCCAAATCCTCTGGTCTCGGGTAAAGGAGAGGAGGAACTGCGACAGCAGGGCATCAGCACGTTCGTAGGTGAGCACGAGGAGGAAGCCAGGGAGATTAACGAGGCTTATATAAAATACGTCACCACCGGTATACCGTTCGTCACTGCCAAGTTTGCGATGAGTCTGGACGGGAAAATCGCCACGCGGAGCGGAGATTCCAAGTGGATAAGTAATCAGGAGTCGAGGAGGTACGTCCATTCTCTGAGGCATATTACTGATGCTGTAATGGTTGGGGTAAATACTGTCCTCACCGATGACCCGCAGCTTACGTGCCGATGTGGTGAGCGTGGTGGCGTGATTAAAAAACAGCCATTACGGGTCATTGTTGATACTAACGGGCGCACACCGGTGACCGCACAGGTGTTCGGCGAGCCAGGACGGGCGCTCTTGGCCCTGGGGCAGGGGGTTAAGCCTGAGATTATCGAGGGTTATAAAAGTATAAATGCTGATGTGGTGGAGTTACCTTTGGATGAGAGGCTGGTAGACCTGAAGCAACTGCTCAAGGTGCTCGGGCAGCGCGAAATAACCAGTGTTCTCGTTGAGGGTGGAGGCACGCTTCTCGGCTACATGTTTGACCATAAGCTTATTGATAAGGTTATTGCCTTTGTTGCTCCGGTAATTGTTGGTGGAAGCGAGGCAGAAACAGCGGTCCGGGGTAGAGGTGTCGATAGAATCGCTGACTCAATCCGTCTGGAGCGTGTTACCGCCATGGAGTGTAACGGTGACGTGATGGTCAGCGGGTATGTCGGAGGTTGATGGTTGTTCACTGGAATAGGCGAAGAGGTGGGCCGGGTCGGCTACACCCAGCCGGGGAAGCTCAAAATAAGGGCGGTCCGGGTGCTTGAAGACATGCAGGTGGGTGACAGTATCAATGTCAACGGTGCCTGCCTGACGGTGACCCGGTTTGATACTGCTTTATTCTCTGTTGACATAATGCCAGAGACAGCAAAACGGTCCAATCTCGGACAGCTAAAGGTCGGGGATGGTGTCAACCTGGAGCGGGCTCTGGCTTTTGGCAGGCGCCTCGGTGGTCATCTGGTCCAGGGGCATGTTGATGGTGTGGGGAGAGTAGCCTCAGTGTGGTGGGAAGGTGATACCCTGATGGTGGAGTTCGAAGCTCCTCCAGAGGTTATGCGCTATGTGGTAGAAAAGGGCTTTATCGCTGTCGACGGGCTGAGCCTGACGGTGGTAAACAGAGGGGTGGCTTCTTTCAGTGTGTCAATTGTCGAATATACCCGCCGCAATACGACAATTGGTGAGCGGCGTGCGGGTGACCTGGTAAATCTTGAAGCGGATATTATTGCTAAATACGTGGAGGTGCTCAATCAGCCAGAAACTTCAGGCATCACCGAAGATTTCCTGCGGGAGCATGGATTTCTGGTTGGGTAATTCACGTTCTTTGATATGGGGGTGAGTATGGGACTATCAACTATTCCTGAGGCTATCGAAGATATAAAAGCCGGTAAGTTTATCATTATTGTGGATGACGAAGACCGGGAGAACGAGGGTGACCTGGCCATGGCGGCAGAGAAAGTCACTCCTGAGGCAATAAATTTCATGGCGAAACATGGCCGTGGTCTTATTTGTATGCCCGTTATCGGCAAGCGTCTGGATGAACTTAATATCCCGATGATGGTGCAGAATAATACCGCCAAATATGGGACGGCTTTCACTGTATCCGTAGAGGCCAAGCACCGCACCAGTACCGGTATATCCGCTGCCGACCGTGCTGAAACGGTCAGGGCCATTGTTGACCCGGATACCAAACCTGAAGACCTTGTTCAGCCGGGGCATACCTTCCCGCTGCGTGCCCGCGACGGTGGAGTGCTGGTTCGGGCGGGACAGACTGAAGCGATTGTTGACATCGCCAGACTGGCCGGTCTCTATCCGGCTGGCGTTGTCTGCGAGATTATGAATGATGATGGGACAATGGCGCGCATGCCCCAACTCGAGGTAATTGCGGATAAGTTCGGGTTGAAGATAGTCAGTGTGGCCGACCTGATTGCCTACCGACGTCGTCACGAGAAACTGGTGCATAAGGTGGCTGAGGCAGGTCTGCCGACACGCTTCGGTAAGTTCAAGGCGATTGCTTACAGGAGTGATGTTGACCCAGACGAGCACCTTGCTCTCGTGATGGGTGATATAAATACAGAAGAACCTGTGCTGGTACGAGTCCACAGCGAGTGTCTCACCGGGGATGTCTTCGGCAGTCTTCGTTGCGATTGTGGTGAGCAATTACAGATGGCCATGCAGATGATTGCTGAACAAGGGCAGGGTGTTGTACTCTATATGAGGCAGGAGGGGCGGGGAATCGGCTTCCATAACAAGATACGGGCTTATGAACTTCAGGATAATGGTCTCGATACTGTGGAGGCTAATGAGGCTTTAGGTTTCCCTGCCGACAGGCGGGACTATGGCATAGGGATGCAAATACTGGTAGACCTGGGATTGAAGAATATTCGTTTGTTGACCAACAACCCCAAGAAACGGGCTGGACTGGAAGGTTATGGTCTGAAGATAGTGGAAACAGTACCCATTATCTGTGCACCGAATCCGTACAATTTGCATTACCTGGAAACGAAGCAGCAGAAATTGGGACACCTGCTGCACCTGCCGGAAGGTGAATCTGAATAGATTTGAGGGCAAACTCGTCCCCTGCCCGGTTTGTTCCGGTCGAATTGGACGATACCGCGAGGGCCGGTCAGTCCGATAAAAAGGAGGAAACAGTGAGTCTTTTTGAAGGGATGCTACTGGGAAAGGGCCTGAAGTTCGGGGTGGTGGCTTCGCGTTTCAATGAGTTTATTACCAATAAACTGCTTGAGGGAGCACGGGATGCGCTGCTTCGTCACGGTGTCAGTGAGGGGGACATAGATATTGCCTGGGTGCCTGGTTCATTTGAGATACCACTGGTAGCCCAGAAACTGGCCCAGACGAAGCGGTATGATGCAGTTATTTGCCTCGGGGCAGTGATTCGTGGAGCAACACCTCATTTTGAGTACATTGCTGCCGAGGTTACCAAGGGTATTGCCAGGGCAAGCCTGGAGACGGGACTGCCGATTGCCTACGGAATGATTACCGCCGACACTCTGGAGCAGGCAATTGAGCGTGCCGGAACCAAGGCCGGCAACAAGGGTTTTGATGCTGCCGTAGATGCCATCGAGATGGTAAACTTGCTTAAGAGCATTAGTTAGGCTTTAATCAGCAACCTTGTATACAGCGTCTCCCCGCCTCACCCGGTCCGGGACCTTAATACCAACAGAGTCCCCGGCTTTGGCTTCTTGCACGTTGACGTTATTGATTTGCATTGAGTCGACTGTCAGTTCGAGGTCGGTGGTGTGTCCCTGGATGTGGAGCTTATCGCCAATCTTCAATTTTCCAGTCAGCTCAATACCGGCTACTACCGGCCTGGCGAAGAAGTCGCTCACTTTCCCAATTGCTTCTTCAGGCATCGTCGTACCTCCTTATTGTTTTCACAGTATATTCTATCCAAATGAGGTAAATCAAGACTCTGGAGCGTAAAGGCTTTTTGACACGACTTTCGCTCTCCCATATAATTGAAATCGCCGTTTATTGATGTTAAAGACGTGCGCACAGGCGGTTTAGGATATTGCTGGATGGGAAGGTAGGGGCCTACTGCAATAGACTAGACCGGTTAAGGAGGGTAAAGACGATGTTCAAACGTATCCTGGTACCCTTGGACGGCTCAAGATTTAGCAGTCAAGCGCTTTCTTACGCAAGTGACATCGCCAAGCGTTATCAATCGGAGTTGGTTATTATTCGGGTGGTACCACCGGCCACCGTTATCCCCGGCTCAACGGCTACAGAAATAGGGGTAGACCCGACTGCCGCCAGGATAGCAGTGCAATCGGCGCGAATTCAGGACCGTGTCAACATAATGCGTGCCAGAAAGTACCTCCAGCGGAAATTAAGAGCAACTACCAAACAGGGTATAGAGGCGTCTTATCACATCAAACTTGGCGAACCAGGTGAGTCAATTGTCCAATATTCTGACGAAAAGAATGTTGACCTGATTGTGATGATGACCAGTGGCAAAGGTGGCCTGAAGCGGGCGATACTGGGGAGTGTTGCCGATGAGGTAACTCGAAAGGCTGGCATTCCGGTACTGCTCGTGCCGAAGCGAAAACGGCGACGGAGACGGCGGAAAGGCTCGTAGCTCAGAGAGCATGCCCGTCTGAAGCGGTGAATAGTCGGGTTATTTGCTGACGAGTACTTCCCGAAGCTTGAATCTGTGTGTCTGAGTTCGGTCTAAAGTCGCGGTAAGTGGTAGATTGAATGGGACGGTGTGTGGTATGCTATTGTATCCGGTAAGTTTTTTGGATATTTAATAGAGTAATAGTTTGTGGAGGGTGTGGCCTTGGCCGATAAAAACATAGCTCCAGCAGTGACTGAAGAGATAGTGCAGGATGTTGAGCGTCTCAAGAAACATCTCGACATGCTGGATACGCGTCTCGATAATATTGACTCAATGGTGACGGCTGTGGCTGAGCGTGTCATGAGCCAGCCGATTACCCTCAATATAGTTTGCCCGCACTGCAACAGAAACCTGGAGATTGCCATCATCGGCAAAGAAAAACCGACCCGTTAGGTTTTTTAGAGCCGGATAGCGTTGATTGTCCTCTCTGCGTGTGCTAAAGTATGCGATGGCGAAAATTAGGAAATCGCAAATAGGAGGTACGTATGCAGGTAGCTGCGCGAATTGACCAGGCCAAATATGACGCCTTTCGATGGAGGTACGAGCTCAGCCTGCCGATGAAGCTGGCGCTGGCACTCGGCCTTGCCGGACTGACCGGTCTGATTGCCCAGTTGAGGTTTGGTTGGCCGGTACCTATCACCGGGCAAACGTTTGCTGTGCTGCTGGCAGGTGTGCTTATGGGGAGATGGTGGGGGGGTATCAGCATGGCGATATACGTCGGTCTGGGTGCTGCCGGTGTCCCCTGGTTTGCACCAACTGCCGGGATGTCGGCGTTCACTGCCGGCGGAATTAGTCATCTCGCAGGCCCCACCGGCGGATATCTGATAGGTTTCATCTTGGCGTCGCTCTTTCTGGGCTATTTTACGGACAGATATGTCAGGTCCCGTAGCTTTCTCAGTATGCTGGGGTTGATGCTATTTGCCAACTTCTTTCTGATTTATGTTCCGGGCCTCCTCCAGCTTCACCTCTGGCTCGACCTCGTCGAAGGTTCGCCGGTGTCATTCACTGCTCTCCTCGGGATAGGGGCGGCACCCTTTATCATCGGCGATATCATCAAGGCTGTCACCGCAGCCCTCATTGCCAGGGGCGTTACTCCGAAAAGGGCCTATGGCAGTGAGGTAGACGGCGACAGGTGGTCAAGCTGGCGTATTCTTTAAGAAACGCTGACACGAGATATAGGTGATGATGCAACAAGAGGGGGTAGCCGGCCGAGACTGCCCCCCTCTTTTATGTACTTGATTAACTAGCCCGACGTCTGCTAGCATTATGGTAATGGGCGGTTAGCTCAGTTGGTTAGAGCGTTGCGTTGACATCGCAGAGGTCACAGGTTCAAATCCTGTACCGCCCACCATCTAGAAGACATCATCAGTTTGATTTTAATGAAGTCCTCTCACTAATCCTCTCTGCAAACCCTAACCTTGCATCACAGTTACGATTCCGCCAATCTTGTTATAATTGGGTTCGAGTCCCCTTTGGTGGGGCTTTTCTGGTTCTCGTAAGAGAGCGTATTGCCCGGGTTAGATATGATGGAAAATATTAGAAAATATTTGACATCTCTTTCCGCATCTACTAAATTATCATATTAGTGTGAAAGCTCTGTAAAGAAATTTCGTGTTGTTTGTTGGTGGCTTGCTCAGCTTGGGACTCATTAATTTCAGTAATGCTAAGAAAGGAGCATGAATATGGCTGACGAGGAACCAGGAAAATTGGAGGCTTTGAGGCAAGAGGTTCAGGCCTGGCTGAAGGAAAATCTGCCCGAGGGGTGGGGTTCACCCGGTTATGTAGCACCGGAGCGAGGCAGCAAGGAGGCACATGAGCTCGGTAAGCAGTGGCAAAAAAAGCTTTATGATGCCGGCTACACGGGATTCGGTATTCCTACGGAATACGGTGGTATCGAGCGCTCCCGAGAGGAGATAGCGGTTATCTTCCAGGAAATGCAACGTACCGGCACGCCTCCACCAGCGGCGTCTTTAGGCCCGATGATAGTAATACCGACCCTGCTACGGTATGGGAAGGAGTGGCAAAAGAAGCGCTTCATTCCCAAGATACTGAGTGGCGAGGAAAGCTGGTGCGAGTGCTTCTCTGAGCCCGATGCAGGTTCGGACCTGGCAAATATTCAGAAGACTGGCGTAAGGGATGGTGATGAGTGGGTAGTTAACGGACAAAGTGTGTGGACCAGCGGCTCGAAATTTGCTGACTGGGGCGTGGTGCCGGTGAGGACAGACATTAATGCACCGAGACATCGTAACCTGAGTTACTTTGTCTTTGACTGTACGAGCCCGGGGTTTGAGGTAAGGCCGTTAAAGCAGATGACCGGTGATGCCGAATTTAGCGAAACGTTTTTCGACAACGTGCGGATTCCTCATGAGAACATGGTGGGGGAAGAAGGCCAGGGCTGGTATGTGGCTATGGCTACTCTTGAGGCAGAGAGAGGCGGCGGTATTCAGTTTGTCGCGCCCAGCAGGCGTATCGAAGCGACGACACTGGGGGGCGTAGACATTTACGTCGAGCTGGCCAAGAATACGAAACGACGGGGCAAGATAGTCTGGGATGACCCTCTGTTCAGGCAGAGAATAGCTCAATTCGCTATCGAAAATGAGGCCATGAAACACAGTCGCGAACGTATGCGCGTTAAGGCAATGAAAAGACAGCTTACTGGAAACGAACAGTCCATAGGCAGTGTATTTTCGCGTGAGAAAAACCAGCGCCAGGCGAATATGGTGGCGGAAATCATGGGTGCCAACATCCAGTTCATGAGGGGTGACCCACGAGTACTGGACGATGGTAGCTGGGTATACACCTTTCTCAGGACGCGGGGCAACACCATAGAGACGGGCACCACGGAAATTAACCGCGGCATCATTGCCGAGAGGATACTCGGGCTACCCAGAACCAGGGGATAGTTCACGCCTAACATGTACCCGACTATTACAGTATTAAGATTAATGAAAAGGAGCACCGGAGATGGCGATAGAATATGGCCTTAATGAAGAACAGGAAATGCTCAAGACCATGGCCCGGGACTTTCTGGCCAATGAATGCCCGATGACGCATGTCAGAGAACTGATGGAAGATGAGACAGGATTTGACCCAGAGTTATGGAAAAAGATGGCAGAAGTGGGATGGCTGGGATTGGTGCTTCCCGAGGCATATGGAGGTGCAGGGATGAACTTCAGAGACCTGACCATCCTGCTTGAGGAGATGGGACGGACAGTACTACCCAGTCCCTTCATTTCCACTTTGCTTCTCGTTGGTATGCCCGTTCTCGCTTATGGCACTGAGGAGCAAAAGAATGAAATCCTGCCCAAGATAGCCAGCGGCGAGGCGGTTTGCACACTTGCCGCGCTGGAGGAAGATGGTGACTGGTGGGCTGATAGTATAAACGTCAGGGCCGACTACAGGGGTGGTCAATATGTTATAAACGGCACCAAGCTATTTGTTCCCGATGCCAAGGTGGCTGACTACATACTCATCGCTGCCCGCACCAAGCGTACTGAAAACCCTGAAGAAGGAATTACACTCTTCTTGCTGGATACCAAGGAAGTATGGGGTACAATGTCGACCCCGCTGAAGCTTATGGATGAAACGAGGAAACAGTATGAAGTAGTCTTCCTGAATGTGCCGGTACCATCCAATAATATTCTTGGCGAAGTACATCAGGGCTGGCCTATTATGAAGCAGATTGCGCTTAACACGACAGCAGCACTGTGTGCCGAGATGGTAGGGGCAGGCGAGAAGGTGTTAGAGATGACCGTCGACTATTTGAAAGAGAGAATAGCATTCGGTGTCCCCATCGGTAGTTTCCAGGCACTCCAGCACAGAGCGGCTGACCTGGTGATTGGGCTTGAATATTCCCGGTCACTGATGGAATGGGCGGCTGAAACTATCAAAGAAAGCGACCCCGATGCCGCCACAGCTGTGGCCATGGCTAAGAGCTTCTGCGGTGATACCTGTAAGAAAGTCGTCGCCGAGGGGATCCAGATGCACGGGGGCATAGGCTTTACCTGGGACCACGATATGCACCTTTATTTCAAACGAGTCTGGGCGAACGACAATGCCTTTGGTGACAGTAACTACCAGCGAGAAGTGGTAGCCCAAACTCTTGATGAAATTCACCAGTTAGCTGGAGGTGGCCGCTGGGCGAAGGCAGCAGGGAGAATGACTCCAATGGGTTAGGGCACGCCACGTCTATTTCTCCCTGGGTATCGTCACTGACAAGATGACAATAAGTAGCTCACTCACAGAGTTGGCAAATAGCAACACGAAGCGATAATAAGCACAGAGCAAGGACGATTACAGGAAGGCATTGCGCAAACTGACGTCTCGTGCAATGCGCATGATAACATAGAACAAAAAGGGAAATTAGGTAAAATTCTTCTCTTCAATAGCTTCTCTTCACTTGCCTGAAATAGAGTCTGTGTGGTTTACCGCTGACGCTGTAGACTGTGTGAATGAGCCTGGTAGTGCATATCCCCAACTACCTTAGCTTTGAAGAGGACTACCGGGGTGTTGTACGGCCAGTGGAAATCCTCCGCTCTTTCTACGGTTTCATCATACCTGAAGCTTATGCTAATAAAGCGAAAGAACAGGATAAGCAGGTGAACCAGCTTGCAGAGCAAATCATGCGACAGGAACCGAGATACCGAATTGTTCTAAATCAGCTGGAGTCCAATTATGACACCCGAGTTGGGGAGCAAGAAGAAACCCGACTGTCCCCTGATGTTGAGAGATTCCTTCAGCAACTAAACAACCGCTTCAGACAAGGGCAATAGGTCTGTCAAACCAGTTTTTACCGTACTTGCTGATATGCTCCAGATTCTTGTGCATTCTCACCAGACTGCCGTGCTGGTTTAGCTTAACTTCAGATGGTATACTCAGACTTTATACGGCAAAGACTAAAAGAATGTGGGATGGAGGCATGCTTACAGTATGGGGAGCCATAGAGGACTGGCGTAGTATACGCAAATTCGCTCTTGATGATGTGCCTGACGAAATGATAGAGCAAATACTCGGAAGCGGCCAGACTTGCGCCTTAAGGGAGCAAACGTCAACCGTGGCGCTTTATGGTGGTCAAAGAACAGAAAAGCAGGCAGGCACTGTGCCGTATATGTGCAGAGTAAAAGTTCTTTGAGGAAGCACTGGTGGTAACTTACGATAAAGGATACTTCCAGTCTCCGGAAGGAGCAGGGAATGTTTCTATTGAGGGACTGAAAGACCTGCACTGTCTTCTGGAGTACCTCGCCCCAAAGCCCGCCGAAAAGATTTTAGATGTCGGTTGTGGCCTGGGACGTCTCGCTGAGGTCGTTTCTGAGCATGGTTCCTCAGTTACCGGGATTGACATTTCGAGGTATGCTATTAACCAAGCAAAAGAGAGGTATAAAGGCAAAGAGAGACTAGAGTTTATATGTGCGAGTGCTCTTAACATGGACTTTGAAGGCCATTTTGATAAAATTCTCTGCTACCACTTCGTTGAACATCTTGCGTTGCCGGACGCTCGCATTTTGCTGAGGAAGATGTATGGCGCCTTAAAGGACGAAGGTACACTGGTTATGGGATTGCCGATAGACGATGGTCGCCTTCCAAGGCGTGCCGTTCATTTTATGGCGACGAGACGAAGGTGGCAATACCTCGGCCATCTGCTTAGTTACTCAATACGAGAAATAGAAAAGGAGCTTGTATCTGCGGGTTTTGCTGTTGATGAGATGTGCCTGCTATCTTATCTTGGTATAAGGATACCCGGCTGGATACCACAAATACCCCTGATTGGACTACCAGTGGTCTGTGCTGACATTCGCGCCACGAAGAAAAAAGCTTCTGAGAATTTCCGATGAATATTATTCAAGTGTCGTCGGGAGAGCTGAGAATACCGGTGGAGA
>CAZTBG010000035.1:0-22480 GCA_964611805.1 uncultured Dehalococcoidales bacterium
CGACTGTAGCCAGGGCACAGAAGATGATATTGCCAACTATACCGAGGGGGTACATGCTGACACCAATCGCTGGCAGGTAGTCGGTAGTGCCGCCGATGAATGTCACTATTATACCGGCTATGATGTACTGCCCGCGAATTTTCTCGTCCATATTGATGGAGTGTCCGCTGTGCTTCACCAGGATAATAAGCCCTAGCACCAGTGGCATGTAGGCACTGGCAACGTAGGCGGGGAAGAGTGGCCCGATGACGGGGGCCTTGCCGTACCACATTGTCTGCATGCCACCTAGGATGAGGTCGGTTGGGATGAGGGCGATGCAGGTGATGTAAAGAGCATGAATCAGGTATAAAGTGATTCTACGGGGCTTGATGCCACTGAGGCTGATGGTAAAGCGATAGAAGAAGAGGGCGCCACTCAGTATAGCGGCGAAGACAAATCGCTCCCAGAACAGGGCGGTGGTCAGGCTGGAGGAGCTACGCATCAAGAAAATGAAGGCACCCCACAGGCTCATACTGAAGAGGAAGAGGAAGAAGGGCCTTCTGGCGACATGCTGTTTACCCCTTACTGCTAGGGCCACTAGCAGCACCACAGTCAGGACAACTTCTACCAGTGGTATTATCAGGTAAACGTTCATCTTCAACTACTGTCTACCATCCCGTAAACTGCGTCACATATTGGTCTCCCTCAAGAGCCGGTCTGCGCCTTTATTATTGTCTCACTAGCCGATGAGCCAAGTAAGGTCTGGCCAGTTAGCAAAAGGGGGACAAAAGAACCAACTTGACGGACTCAAGGGAGCAGTAGCCTGACACCGATGGTGCGTGGTTGTGACCGGATCTCCCGGTGAAGCCCACGTTTGTAACCCTACGAAGTCAGCCGGGGCGTACCTCACCGCCTGGATATGTAAAAACCTTTACCTGCGGTTCTCTTTTCTGATACTATCTGATACGAAGGGTAGTGCTGCACGATGTGTGGCAATATCGGCCAGGGGTGAGAATCTGAAAATTAAAATATCCTTCATGGGTGGGGCCAAAAGCGTAACCGGCTCACGGTTTCTGATAGAGGCAAATAGCGTGCGTTTTCTGGTGGACTGTGGTCTCTACCAGGAGAGACAATTTCAGTCGCGGAACTGGGAGCCTTTTCCTGTGCCACCGCAAAGCCGGGATGCTGTCCTGCTGACTCATGCCCACCTTGACCATTGTGGGCTGTTGCCCAAGCTGGTGAGGGAGGGGTTCCATAACCCTATCTACTGTACAGCGGCCACCGCTGAGATTGCCAAGATTATCCTGCTCGACTCGGCGAAGTTGCAGGAGCAGGATGCCGAGTACAAGAAGCGGCGGCACCAAAAAGAGGGCCGGAAAGGCCCCTATCCCGAAATTCCCCTGTATACAGTGTCCGACGCCGAGGCTGTTCCGCCCCTGTTTTCACCAGTAAATTATGGAGAGACGTTGGAAATCGGTGAAGGTATTGAGGCCTCCTTTCACGATGCCGGACATGTCCTTGGTTCGGCAATGATAAAGGTCAGGATTCGTCAAGGCGGCGAGGAGAGGACAATCTTGTTTTCGGGAGACGTAGGCCGGTGGGATAAACCGATACTCCGGAACCCGACAACCTTCGAGGAAGCTGACTATGTTCTGGTGGAATCGACCTACGGTGGGCGGAGTCTGGGGCCTGTAGGAGACATGGCGGAAGAGCTTGTTGGGGTCATCGAAAATACGGTAAAAGCTGGGGGGAACATTGTCATTCCCAGTTTTGCTTTAGAGCGGGCCCAGGAAATTCTATATTATCTTAATGAGGCGCTATGTCAGAAACGAATACCTGGCCTGCTGGTCTTTGTTGATAGCCCTATGGCAGTCAATATTACCGATGTTTTTGAAGACCATCCTTACTTGTTTGATAAGGAGATGGTTCAGTTAATTCGTGAGAGAAAATCACCGTTCGACTTTCCCGGTCTGACGCTGGTGAGAACGATTGAGCAATCAAAAGCGATTAATTATATTAAAGGCAGCGTTGTCATTATTGCCGGTTCCGGCATGTGTACCGGCGGCAGGATAAAGTATCACCTTGTCACCAACATCTCTCGCCCGGAAAGCACGATACTCTTTGTCGGTTACCAGGCGGAGGGAACGCTGGGGAGGCGGATTGTTGATGGTGAAAGTGAGGTTCGAATACTGGGGCAGAATTATCCGGTGAGGGCCAACGTGGTGCAGTTGCACGGTTTCTCAGGACATGCCGATAGAGACCAGCTCTTTCGGTGGTTGTCCGCGCTGAAGAAGCCTCCACGGCGGGTATTTGTTGTCCATGGTGAGGAAGATTCTGCCCGGAGTTTTGCTGACTTTGTGACAGAGCGAACCGGTTGGGAGACCTCGGTACCCGGTTATGGTGACGAAGTCATACTGGACTAGATACCGGGCACTACCTGTCCAGTGCCCGTTTGCCGGTAACCTGCTGCTTGACGTACCATTCACGGACAGCTTCTACCACGCGGTCGGGTTCATCACATACCCTCAGTAGATTAAAGTCCTCTTTGGAGACGTATCCACGGGGCAATACCACGCTTCGCAACCACTCGAGGAACCCGTTCCAGAATTGGCTGTCGTAGAGAATTACCGGGAAGGGCTTTATCTTGAAAGTCTGTATCAATGTCAGCACTTCGGTCAATTCATCGAGCGTTCCCATACCACCGGGCATGATAACGAAAGCAGTAGCGTACTTGACCAGCATCACCTTGCGCACGAAAAAGTGATGGAAAAGTATCGATTTTGTCGTATAGATATTGAGGGCCTGCTCCTCAGGTAGTTCGATGTTAAGTCCTACCGAGGTTACACCAGCTTCCGTGGCACCCCGATTAGCTGCCTCCATTACACCGGGACCGCCACCGGTTATGATGGAGAAGCCGTTCTCGCCGAGGCGGCGGGCTATTTCTTGTGTCTGTGCATAGAGTTCGTCATCCGGAGTGATTCGGGCTGAGCCGTAGATGCTTACCGCCGGCTCGATTCCACTCAATGTATCAAACCCTTCGACCAGTTCTCCCATTATGCGGAACATCCGCCAGGACTCTTCCTTGGCCATCTCATTGA
Source organism: uncultured Dehalococcoidales bacterium (assembly GCA_964611805.1). Classification (GTDB taxonomy): domain Bacteria; phylum Chloroflexota; class Dehalococcoidia; order Dehalococcoidales; family Fen-1064; genus W589. The sequence continues at coordinate 3,078 of CAZTBG010000035.1, forward strand.
TTTCGTATTCGTATGCCATAGCATCCTCCCTGAATTCTGCAACACAATTCCGCTTTAGTACCGCAGCGAGATTATACCAGAAGTCTCTTGTTTGGACTAGCTCAGTTCTGTGCAAGTCATAAAAAAGGGGGGTTACATTTGGTTGGTTAAACTGTCATTACGAGGGACCCGCCTGCCATAGTCCCGGAGGGACGGCGGGCAGGGCGCGGCAACGAAGTAATCTCATCTGGTGTGGAAATGAGATTACCGCGGGGGCTAAAGCCCCCTCGCAATGACACACTACTGCTCTCTGCCTGGTAACAACCAAAACCAAACAGAACCAAAAGGGGAAAATGACACTAAATGGCAATGCCCCTATTGTTATAGAAAATTCATACAAATTTTTATCATCTTCTAACCCTAGTATTACCCAACTCTAACCGTGCCTTGTTACTATATTTCTAAGGCAGGAGAGATATTATGTGGGTAACCGATGAAGATTACAACGCTGCGATCCAGAAAGCCTTTGAACAGGGGCTTGAGCAAGGTTATTGGGTGGGCAGGCTGATTGATGGAGCCATTGTCCGCGAGAAGGGCGAAAATACTACTCACCAGACCACAATTTCCCAGAAGTATTTGAAGCAGATTATGGATATCACTAAAAACAAGGGGGTTGAATACGAGTAATGCTACAAGGCACGTGCCCCGAGTGTGGGACTAGATATTATGGCTGGGCACTAAGGGAACCAGAACATCAGACCTGTGGTGAGTGCGGGGCTAAGCTGATAATTAGTGAGGGTTCTGTACCTCGTAAGGTTTCAGCCAGTGAAAGCTCCAAGAAAGACCCCTGGGCTTTCCTGAAAGACATCGTATAAAACTACCCTGTAATGATACCCTTAGTTCTTGCTGAGGGCTTTCCATTTTATCCTCAAATTTCTACATAAGCTTGAAGGCTGTGCTCTGGACACAGCCCGTTCTCTCTAAAGCACTCACGCGCATCGTGCTGTCTCTACGACTTGGCCATTGATTTCAGTTGTGTTCAACCGCACATGTCTGGAGTCTGGTATTTCTCCGCCTCCAGACAAATTAGCTTCCTGGCATATTTGGGACTGAGGCTACCCTTTTTGACTGCGTCCACCCAGGGAGCAGTTATGGCAATGAGTCCAGGGGCATACCTTGCCAGCGGCGGACTTTCAAACAACCTTACCCTGGCAATACCGGCTTGCTCGGCAGCCAGCAGGCTGTCAAAGAAGATGTCCCCTAGTTCCACAACCACTGAACGGCCGGCTGAATTAAATCTGTGGCAGAAGTGAAGCCTGCAGAGGACGGGTCGAAATTCGTAGATAGGACACTGACCGAACTCGGGGGCATAGAGCTCACAGCCACACGCCAGACAGCACCTGCTCTGGCAAAGCAGGCAAATCTGTTCTTCTTGGTTGACGCAGTCCATCTTTGCCACTGCCATGGCGACTTCCTCGCCGAAGAGCCTGTGCATCTCCGAATCGGCAATCAGAGGTAGACGGGAAAGCTGCTCTACATACTCCAGGAAGCTGGCTATCGCCTTTTTCTTATTCATCGAGCTGGCTATTTATAACACTCAGACTATGTATACGTCAATCGCACAGGCTTGAGTGAAAGAGGAGTTGTTGATGGTCAGAAAAAGGGACTACAATAGAACCGCTTTTATTGACTGTATAGAAACGAGGCGAATATGGAGAGCTTTCACGGCAGGGTGTTATGCGTTGATGTCGGTCAGAGGTCTGTTCAAGAAGAGCGCATCGATGATGCGGTATTCCAGGAGTTCCTGGGTGGTAAGGGGCTGGGCTCGCATCTCCTGGTGAATAATACGCAGGCTGGTTTTGAGCCCTACTCACCGGATAACGTGATTGTCTTCGCCATAGGGCCGGTAACCGGCACCAGGGTCTTCGGCTCGTCTCGATACGGTGTATATTGCAAGTCGCCCCTGACTGGCCTGTACTGCGAGTCTTATGCCGGGGGTAGTGTGGCTGAGCCTCTAAGCCGGACAGGTTATGATGCCGTCGTTGTCAGGGGTGTTTCAGCAAGTCCGGTGTACCTCGAGGTCTCCAGTGGAGGTGTCGAATTCCATGACGCCAGTCACCTCTGGGGTAAGGAGACCTATGAGACAGAAGACGCCATACGGAGGGAGGTCGACCGGAGAGACGTCGGAATCGCCGTGATTGGTCCGGCTGGCGAGAACCTGGTAAGGTTCGCCGTTATAGAGAACGACTACTGGCGGTCTGCTGGTCGCACCGGTGCCGGGGCAGTACTGGGTTCGAAGAAGGTAAAGGCCCTGGTCTTCCATGGTGAAAAGCGGCGGACGGTGGCCCGCCCGGTAGTCCTTGAGCATGTGTGGAGGGAGACGGGACGTAAGGCCAGGACTGACCCGGCTGCTGCCAACTACCGGCGACTTGGTACACCGATGCTGGTCGCTACTACGAACGAGAACGGGGCGTTCCCGACCAAATACTGGTCCCGGGGTACGTTCGACCACTGGCGGAATATCAGTGCTCAGGCACTGCTGGAGCAGTGCCGTGTGAGGCCTAAAGCCTGTCCCAAGTGTTTCCTGGCCTGCGGCAACCTGACGGAGGTCATTGATGGGAGACATAAGGGGCTCAGGATTGAGGGACCGGAGTACGAGACAATATACGCGTTTGGTGGGCTCTGCCTGATAGACGACATCAGGGAGATTGCCTATCTCAACGACCTGTGCGACAGGCTGGGCATCGACACGATAACAGCCGGTAATCTGGCGGCCTTTGCCATTGAGGCCTCCCGTCGTAAGGTGATAAATGAGAGGATTGACTATGGTGATGTAGATGGGATTGCGGAACTGCTTCACCAGATAGTGCAGAAGAGGGGTATCGGGGCTACTCTTGCGGAAGGAATCCGCCATGCCAGCCGGGAGTGGGGGCTGGAAGACTTGGCAATTCACGTCAAAGGGCTGGAGCCGGCAGGGTATGACCCCAGGGTGCTAAAGGGAATGGGGCTTGCTTATGCCATCTCGGACAGGGGGGCCTGCCATTTGCGGGCGACCATCTACAAGGCAGAGCTATCGGGGATGATAGCCCCCGACCAGATAGAGGGTAAGGCGGAGGTGTTGATTGATTTCGAGGACAGGCACACGCTCTTTGACTCTCTGATATTGTGCCGATTCTTCAGAGACCTGTATTCCTGGGAAATGTTGTCGCTAATTGTTGAGGGCACCACCGGCAGGCATCTGGACAAGGAGCAACTGAGCAGGATAGCCGCCAACATTACCAACGAGGTTAGAAAGTTCAACATTCGCGAGGGCATGTCAGCCGCCGCCGATACTCTGCCAAAGAGGTTCTTTGAAGAGCCCCTGGAGGATAGCGGCAAGGTACTGCCGAAGTATGAGTTCGACCGGATGCTGTCGGACTACTATCGATTGAGAGGGTGGGCCCAGCCCGGCTGATGCCGGAGGCCCCAGATTCCCGCCTTCTTTAGAATCAGTCCAGGCTGTCTGCTCTGGCACCGAAATGAGTGACAACACTACCGGCAATTCTCGATGCGTATTCTCCCGCCTCCCTCAACCCCCGGTTTTGGGAGAGTCCGTAGATGATACCGGCAGCATAGGCGTCACCGGCACCGGTCGTGTCCAGTGGCGTTACCGGAGTGGTCTTGATTTCGTGAACCTCGTCCCTGGTGGCGATAATGCTTCCCTGCTCTCCCTTAGTCAGGGCGACGGTATCGACAATAGTGAGCAGAGAGTCGAGCATTTCCTTTTCTGAATCGCGCTGGGTCAGGTCCCTGGCCTCTGCTTCATTAAGGATGAGGACGCTGACGTGTTCCCGGATGACATCGGTGAAGGCCGTTCTATACCTGGCAGCCAGGTTTGGTGCCCCCGGGTTGAATACGATGGCTACATCCTCCGGGACTTCGTTAAGGACTTTTTCGATACAGTCCATAAAGCCTTCGTCCTGGTAGGAGTAGCCCAGAAAGCAGAGGAAGCGACTTCTCCTGATTAGGCTCAGGTCGATGTCTTCATATCTGAGGTGGGTATTAGCGCCTCTGTCATCAATGAAGAACCTCTGTCCGTTGGGAAAGACGAGAGCGAATACCATCCCCGTGTTCGCGCCCGTGTCGATGGACACATTTGTAGCAATCCCGTTTCTCTCCAAGTCGTCCAGGAACAGCCTCCCGAAATGGTCGTCTCCTACCCTGCCTATAAAAGCAGAGCTGCCGCCAAGTTTCTTGACGTAGTAGGCAATGTTGGCCGCTCCGCCGGAGAACAGTCTCCGCTTGGTGTTGGTCACCCCACCCTCCGCTAGAGAGGTAATGTCCTGTACATCCGGCAGGGGTAACACTACGTCAATCATGGCGTCGCCAATCACGGTGCAATCGATATCCGACGGCTTCCGTGTACTATTCATTGGTTACCTCAATCCAGAGACGGAGCGGCCCCCGGTAAGGCTCATTGTTGCTGCGTGCATACAGGAAGAACTCCGCCTTTTGCTCACCCACGGACTGTTGGGGTGTTAATGTCACTGCCTGCTCCCACACCTCTTCATCGGCAAGCACTATTGGCCCGAGCTCGGTTTGTGTGACGCCGTCCAGTGAGACCACCACCCGGTAGCTGACCGTCTCGTGCTCCCGGTTGACAATACCCACCGTCACCTCTATCTCCTGCCCGACGGTCACCCTCCGGGTAAAATCTCTTGCCCTTCCGTATTCGTCCTGCAGATAGAAATCCGTGAACTGCTCCCCCGTCTTGGGATTGGCAATAGTATAGCCGGCGGCTGCCCCCGCCCCCAGCACCGCCACTACCAGTAACATTGTGAGGGCTTTGTTCCAGACACCCCCCTCCCAGCCAGGTATTCTCAGACGGAACCTGATGCCGAACCGCTCGTCCGCCGGCAGCCTCTTTCTCCTCACCCAGGCAACGACCGACATGATAAAGATAAAAGTGGCCAGTGAAATAAGCGTCGATTCCAGGGTTATTCCCCATGTATAGTTGAGCACCAGCCCGATGAGTGGCACGACGGCGAGGCTCATCGTCAGGATGAACGCCACCCTCTGAATCCCCTCCAGGCTCTGCCGCCGAGGGAACAGGGCCGCCACCAGGACATAGCCGGGAAGTAACAGCACGGACGGAAGGCCGAGGACAATCCGCATGACATTGGAGGGGAATGCCAGGATAACGATAGCCAGGAAAAGGACCAGCAGGTTGAGGAGTATCAGGTCGGTTTCTAACCTATTTCTCAACGGTTATGCTCTCCCCTCTGTTAGAAATGGGAATGACGCATTGGCTGGCAATACGCTTCACGGTGGCCGACCTTGATTGTACTCTTTTGGCCATGCTTCAGGCAATAATTAAGAACCATTATGAGGAAGCGCGGGAAAGGACCTGGCAGGTGGGAGGGCCTGGAGAGTCATAAGGTATTACACGACAGACAGTGGAGAAAATAATAGTACTTTCGATGAGTCCTGTGAATGAAACTAAAATGATACCAGTTTGTAACATTACCATAACTTAATGAACAATTCCTTTATCCTACCTTAACCTCACAATGGTAGACTGATAATGAGATAGATGAGCGGAGGTGAGATGATGAAAGGTTTTGCAGGTTTAATAAAGAGATTTCTGGCTGCTCTGGTAGGCGAAGGTTTTTCAACCGGAAACGAAGAAGTACTTATAGAATACCCCGAACTGGGAGCTTCTTACTCCTGGGCTTAGACCCTTAATATACTGGAAAGACCTCAGAACCCCCTCGTTTTAAGGCGAGGGGGTTTCTGCTTATACAGGGTGTCACCTTTCAGGATAGATTGAGGTTTTGTAAGGAATCGTTATCCAATGCTATTGAACAGATACTGTTGATGCTACCGGTTCTTCAGGTGCTTTCTCGAGGGCCTGGGCTGCCGGTAGATACAGGTATTCGGCGTATTCTTTGGCCATGCGCCTTGAAGAGAACAGGGGCAGACAGGAGCGTATCGCCTGCTTGACTACCTTAATCCATCCGTGGGGGACGCCGTTCAGGTCGCGGTCATAGTACAGGGGTATGATTTGCTCCTCAAGCAGGTGATAGAGTTCGTCGGCGTCTGCTTTGTCCTGCACGTCCGGATTGTCTGACTTGATGTCGTTATCGATAGCCCACCCGTTAGCGCCGTTGTAGCCTTCATACCACCAGCCGTCGAGCACACTGAGGTGGGGCACACCATTAACGGCGGCCTTCATGCCGCTGGTACCGCTGGCTTCCTGCAGGGGACGGGGGGTATTGAGCCACACATCGACTCCCGGCACGAGGTAATGGGCCATGCGGATGTCATAGTCCTCGACAAAAGCAATCCTCCCCCCGAATTCAGGGTCCCTGGCCACGTTGTAGACCTCTTGGATGAGGTGCTTACCGTACTCATCGTTGGGATGCGCTTTTCCGGAGAATATTATCTGGACAGGTCGTAGTTCGTCTCTAAGCATTCGCTTCAGGCGGTCCATGTCATGCAGAATGAGGGAGGCGCGTTTGTATCCGGTGAAACGCCGGCTGAAGCCGATAGTAAATACCTCACAGTCAAGCAAGGCACCCATTGCCAGTACCGGCACTGGCGAACCGCGATTCTCAATCAACCGTTTCCGGGCCCGGTTCTGCATGGCACTTATGAGCTTGTTTTTTAGCCACAGACGTGCTGCCCATATTTCTTCGTCGGGGATATCTACGATGCTCTCCCATGTTGCCGGGGCGTCATGCCTGGCTATCCAGTCGGTACCGATATGCTTTTCGTATACCCTGGCCATCTGTGGTGCCACCCAGGTAGGGACATGAATTCCATTGGTCATGGAGCAAATGGGTATGTTTTTCTCTTCTGAATCCGGCCACAGACCGTGCCACATGCGACGGCATACCGCACCATGAAGCTTACTGACACCATTCCGGTATTGCGACATCCTCAGACCTAACACGGTCATATTGAAGGCGGTACTGTCTGAGTCCTGTGTACCCAGTTTTAAGAACATATCCCTGTCCAGTCCGAGAGAGCCCCAGTAGTGCTGCAGACATTTTTCTACCAGATTGTGGTCAAAGGCATCATTACCGGCTGGTACTGGCGTGTGCGTCGTGAAGACTGTTGTCGCCCTCACCCTGTCGGCGGCCTCGGCGAAGTCCATGCCGCTGTCAACCATCTCACGGCAGCGCTCCATCATCATAAAACCGGCATGGCCCTCATTGGCGTGCCACACTGACGGTTCCAGCCCGAGTGCTCTCAGCATACGGACGCCGCCGATGCCGAGTACAATCTCCTGGTGAAGACGTATTTCCCTGTCGCCCCCGTACAAACGTGCAGTAAGCTGCCGGTCATCCGGGGAGTTCTCTTCAAGGTCGGTGTCGAGTAGATAGAGCTTTACCCGCCCGACGTTTACCTGCCATACGGCGACCCAGATTGATCTTGAATCTACCTTGACTTCTATTTTTACCCGCTGCTTCTGTTCATTGAGCACCGGAGTAATAGGTGCTTCGCTGAAGTCCAGTTGCTGGTAAATCTCCTCCTGCCAGCCGTTATCCGAGATGTGTTGCTGAAAATATCCCTGAGGGTACATGAACCCTATACCGACTACAGGCAGACCGAGGTCACTCGCCTCCTTGCAGTAGTCGCCGGCAAGAACACCCAACCCGCCCGCATAAATAGGGAGTGAGGTGTGAAAAGCAAACTCCATCGAAAAATAGGCAACTGTATGGTTTGTCAGATAAGGGTATGTCGTGTGAAGCCAGGTCTGAGACTCTGATAACTCATTCTCGAAATGCTCCATAACCAGGTCATATTTCCTGAGAAAAGCGGGGTCCTCAGCCGCGGCAACCAGCCGAAAAGGGGCGATTTGCTGCAAAAGCTTGACCGGATTATGGCTCGTGGACTTCCAGAGAGAGCGGTCCAGGGCTTTGAACAGGTCCTTCGCCTCCTGCTGCCAGGTCCACCACAGGTTATAAGAAAGCTCATTTAAACCTGTAATTCGCTCTGGTAGTTTTTGTGCTGACAAACTGTCCATCGGTTATACTCTACACGTTATTCAGGCGTAACGAATGCCACTGCATCGAAATAGATAGTCGTTGGCGCAAAGCATCTGTCTCACAATGTCCATGTATCTTAACTCAATACACCTAGAAGCACATTCCTTGAGGAATAGTCTATAGGTAATCGGGTTCGTTGTAAGGTGCTTGAGGTTCAAAACAGTGAGCTTGAAGTATCAAGTAAGCGACCTTCGACCGGCGCCGTGCTGAATTTAGAGAAACACACGTTAAAACACCGCTATACCGTACAGTTCTCATCCAGCTGCCTTGTCATAAGCTGCCACTGGTCCCAGCCCAGAGCTGCCAGTTCCAGAATCGGCCGGCGTCTCGTATCATTTCGGGTGAGTGAATATAGAATCTCACCGTTATTAACATTGGTATCCACCAGCCCTGCCTCCACCATATCTCTCAACGCTATCTTGGTATAAAGCCGGGAGCCGTCAACGGCATAACAGATAGCAAGTCGGTTGAATTTGGCGTTGGGGTGAAGACCCCAGAAAAGCAGAAGTTGCCTTTTCACCCAGTTGCTGCCGTGCTCGGCCAAGAAACATTGTAAGCTTTCCCTGGCCAGGACATTTGGTGTTACCATTTCTCCTCCTCAACTACAACCTGTTTGACAGGTGCTCTTTTTACTGGTACCACATCGCGTGATGCCATCCATTAGTTCAGGCATTGAGTTTTCCCTTTCTGCCGGTGACCTTTAACTAAATCAGGGAGCCGCATGCATTTGACCTCATCTGCGGCTTCTTAATGAAAATGCTAGCGGTCTCGAGAATTTCGTGTCTGACCAACTGGCTGGGGCTTTTGGCCGGCGAGAGGGTGCCGGTATCTCATGAATGACGGGACGTCAAGCTCGTCATCGCTCTTGGCCCCTTTAAGAAGGCGACTGATTTCTTTATCCCAATCAGCCCCGGCCAGTTCCTCCCGGCTAGCAAAGCCGGTGGCAATCAGCGTAAGACGGACGTCGTTGCCCATATTCGGGTCAAGGACAACACCAAAGATGACGTTCGCCTGCGGGTCAATGGCCTGCTTGATGACTTCGGCAGCGCCGCTGACCTCAAACAGGGTAAGGTTGCTGCCGGCAATGTTGAATAATACCCCTTTGGCCCCTTCCATGGAGACATCGAGCAGCGGGCTGGACAGGGCCTGCTTAGCGGCATCCCTGGCCCGGTTTTGCCCGGAGCCTGTGCCGATGGACATCCATGCCGGGCCGGCGTCCTTCATCACCGTCCGAATATCGGCAAAATCAAGGTTGATAAGGCCGGGGACAGTGATTACCTCGGCGATTGCCTGCACACCGTGATGGAGGACTTCATCAGCCAGCCTGAAAGCATTATCGACACTGGTCTTGTGGTCACAGAGTTCGAGCAGGCGGTCATTGGGGATGATGATAAGGGTGTCCACCTTATCAATCAGGTCGGCCATCCCCTTTTCGGCAATCTGCCTGCGATGACTTCCTTCGAAGCTGAAAGGCTTGGTAACTACAGCAATAGTAAGAGCACCGCTCTGCTTGGATAGTTGGGCCACCAGTGGTATCGAGCCGGTGCCGGTGCCGCCTCCCATGCCGGCCGTGACGAAGACCATATCCGCTCCGGTGACTGCCTGCCTGATTTCGTCGCGACTTTCCTCAGCGGCCTTCTGGCCTATGGTATGGTCGCCGCCGGCGCCAAGACCGCGAGTCACCCGCTCACCAAGCTGGACGCGGACCGCTGCCTCGGATACTGCCAGGTGTTGGGCATCGGTATTCATGACAATGAAATCAACACCGCAGATTCCCCCCTTTACCATTCGAGTAACGGCATTACAGCCTCCCCCACCCAGGCCAACCACCTTAATCTTCGCCCCGCTGGGAACATGACTTGTTCTTGACATTCCTCTCTCCTCTCTTAAAGGGCCCTTAACAAAAGAACCGAGAAATCTGGGAAACGAAGCGCCGCAGCCCGTGGGACGGTACTACGCCAACGCTAAGGATATGGGGCAAGTCAATACCAGCGATATCGGTCATGATGGTACATACCTTAGTTGTACCTACCTCAATCGCCGCAATTCTGGTCCTTCCCATATCTTCCCCTCACCGGAATAGCAGCCAGGTGAAGTGATTATCTTTTCTGCTCGCGATAGTGAACATTCCACTTGTTGCATTGATTGTCAAGGTAGTTCTTGAACTCTGAGCTTGGTGTCTGGTAAAGCTCAGCCAGAAAACCATGTAGCAGCTCGCCACCAGTCATTCCGGGGCCGGGTTCATGCGGCCCGGGCAGGTTGATATAGACTATCTCCGTCATCAGCTTTTGGTATTCTATTGGCGCACTCATATTTACCTCCCTTCAATAATGAATTTTTGCTTTGATTTTATGGTGTGCCAGGCGCACGGGGCAATTATTGTCCGTCACCATTCCATAATGGCAGTCTCTCAGTGCCAGAATTAATAAACCAGTTTCCACAATTCCATGACGCAATTATTCCTGTGTGAGGAGCGAACCGACTCTTGAAAATAAAATATGCACACCATATAATTACTTACCGGAAGGGGCAGTACAATGGTCAAAGATACTAAGCGGAAACGTTTGCCACCCTATGTCTCCTATCGCACCTTCTACAACTTTATTGACCGCTTGCAGGAGGGGATACCCAGCAGGATTGACCGGAGCTACTGGAGTGAGAGGTTGTCCGGCAGCAACGGCACTCAGCTCATGTCGGCCATACGCTTCCTGGGACTGATAGATACCGACGGCACGCCGACCAGCCGCTGCCGACAGCTGGTCTCCGCCGAGGGTGCTCAGAGGACAGAGGTGTTGAAACAAATTACCTCGGAGGCGTATGCTTTCCTGCTGCAGGGGACACTTGATTCACAGACTGCCACCTATTCCCAGTTAGAAGAAGTCTTCCATAATGCCTTTGAACTGACCGATAGTGTCCGGCGGAAGTGTATCAAGTTTTTCGTTGCCCTGGCCAGCGATGCCGGTATACCACTATCCCCTTTTATAATGAAACGGGTAAGGTCGGTACGGTCTGGCACTGGAACTAAGCCGGTAAGCAGAAGAACTGGGTCTAAGAAGAAGCGGAACAATAAAGTTCCACAGAATCTGGAAGAAGTTCCAGTAGAAATGTCATGGGACAAGATGCTACTAGCTAAGTTCCCTGTATTTGACCCTTCCTGGTCTGACGGGGTTAAGCTGGGGTGGCTTGAGGCCTTTGAGGGATTAAAGTTCCCGACCTTCAATCCAGCATGGTCGGATGAAGTCAAGCTGAAGTGGTTTGCAGCCTATGATAAGCTACTGGAGCGGGGCTTGCCCAGGAACAAAATGTAGCTGCCTGCATGCATCCTTCAATATCATGCTGGGAGAAATAGTCGCCCTCCTGTGTGCGTATGGCGTCCCTGGAGGGATTCAACCCCCGACCCGCTGCTTAGAAGGCAGCCGCTCGAAAATTTCTTCCTTCAGTCTCGTTACCATCAACTCGCAAAGCTGGTCAATATCCATGTTTTCGGGGTAGGCAGTCGCTCCTCTGTTGCCCTTCCGTTCCATTTGATGGTCTCCATTATCCGTTTCCTTAATAGCCTGCGTTTTACTGTATATCATAACTATATGTATCGCAGTTTTACCTAGCTAAGAAGTCAGCCTCTTATAGAGCAATGCAAGACGTTGGGGCAGAGACTCGATGTTGTTGACTACTTCATAGTCCATATCGTGGCATATCCGGTGGAGGTAATCATGTCCAGCCGTATCAACTGTAAGGCAGAAAGGTATAATATTCTTGCGTTTAGCCTCAATGAAGGCCATCTTGGTATCCTGCAGGGCATATTCTATGTCACTTTCATCCTGGCCGTAGGCCTCGTCCTGAGGATATCCGTCACTAACCAATATCAGTATTTTGGCCTTTGTTTCGCAGCCCTCCAGTTTTGAGATGGCATGTCTAACAACTGGCCCCATTCGGGTACCATGACGTGGCGAAATACCGCCTATCCTCCGCTTAGCAATGCCAGAATATTCTTTGTCGATCTCTTTAATGACCAATATATCCACGTTCTCCCGGCTGTGACTGGAGAAGCCGTAGACGCCATAGCAATCCCCGACAGCCTCCAGGGCGTCCAACATCAACACCGTGCTTTCCTTCAGGACATCAATTGTGCGTCGCGGTTCTGCCTGCAACACCTCTGTACCCGGGACTGTTAATCGAGGAGAATCTTCTATGAGGTCCAGATACCAGTCAGGGTATCCATCATTAGTGTCTTTGATTACACTACTGGTAGAGGCGCTCATATCTAAAAGCAGGATTGCTGCCACATCTCTTCTTGTCCTCCTCTGCTTCCTATATATCCTTTCGTCTGGAGTCTGACCTACCTTCCTGTCCACGACGGCTTTGACCACAGCGTCATAATCTAATTCCTCGCCATCATGCTGTCTGTTAGCCTTCCTGAAAAGCTCCGGCATTATCATCTCGAATTGCTTCCTGAGCTGAGTTACTAGCCGAGGGTAACGAGCCAAGGTTGCTTCATAAAAATCAGTGCTATCTTCAGCTAATACCCTCTCCCTAACGCGACACCAATTCGGTCGATAACGACAGGTGTGATAATCCCATTCATCATAGAAGAATGATTGCACCTCCTTGTCTAAATAGTCTTCGCCTGATAATTGCTCAGTCTCAGGTACAGACGTGTTTTCCCCCTCTCTAGCGAGAGGTGTTTCCTGAGCTTGGGTTACAGTTGTAAGCTCGGTTAAGTAAAGGCCTGACGAGAGATTCTGGCCTTGCAGGACCTCACTAAGCTGTGCTCCGTTACCATGAGCTAACGCAGGAGATGGCGCCCCCTGTTTGGGATTGTCGCCTGGCCTTGGTAATAAGTAAAACATCTCAGGATGGAAGTGACAACGGAATTCTATCTGCGTCGATTCCTGGCATGGAACTTCTATGTTTGACTCAACTACTATGGCATTTCCTCTATCCTGTTGAGTACGTGACGCATCAACGTCATCAGATTCAGCGCCATCTGGACCAGTCATGCTCCGTTCGCCATCAGCGACATGTTTATTCGGGATGGCACTGGCAATCCTATAGAGTCGAAGTGCTGCCTCCGCAGAGTCCTCGACAGTGGCCTGAGGTGATTGTATACGTTTCATGATTTTCGATGCCGATTCAATCAGGTCACGGGGACGGACGGAGGTGATTGGAAATCTATCACCTAAACTCAACCGTGCAAGAATCTCAAGGAAGGCTTCCCTGGAAGTGAGATAGGTGAAAGCAGGACGTCTCGACAGAGCATCCTGCTGAATACGCTGATATGTCGTTCGAATACCCGCATACCTCTGTTTGACCAGATAATCAATTCTGACATCCTCCACTAGGGTAAATATTCTTGCAGCAAGTCTTCTGTCATCAAAGAGGTTTAAGAACTTTTCCACTTCGGTCAAACCACCTGTTACCGTTGGCGGCCACCACTGCCGCCAGTTAGAGAATAGTGTCGCTCCCTTTGTGAAGCAGAAATCGAAAGTCCCGAATTCGATATGACCGGCCTGGTGGGTAACGGCCACCTTGTACCAGGCAAAATTCTCCTCTTCAGAGTGGTATCTATCCATTAACATCGGTAGAAAGATAGCGTATTCATCAAGGATTGACACACTCGGATATATGTCTCCTGGGCTCCACGCCATCAGGTCTTCACTCGGAGTAATCTCTACCTTGGAACCTGCTAGAGCTTGACCATACATGAGCAATAGCTCCCTCACCTGGTTGAGTTCTACTCTGACTGAAAACTGCTCCAGACCCCTTTCGTTTAAAGACTCAAGACGGAAATGTTTTATACCCTCTTTTTCGTCCTTTTTCAGAAGGCGGACTCCTTCTCGAAACCATCGTTCCAGCCCAGAGATACCAATTTCCGCCAGCACGTCAGGACAACTCCTGAGAAATTCAATACCGGCGGCAGCCGACATTGTCAGGACGGTATCGCTCCAACTCAATAGACGAGAATGTAGATTGCTATCGATTCTTCTAAAAGTGCTGGAACAATCGAAAAGAAGGGAGAGGGCATGTCGGGCACTACGCCGGGCGACCTTCTCGATTAGAGAGAGAAACCTTCGCTGTTGCCCTCCAGTAATATTAGCTAGAGCCTCGGCACCTTTCATGAAATAAGTGGCAGATTCTCCCGGATGTAACCGGACGAGGGTTAAGGCTACAGTTAAGAAAGGCCCACGCTCTTCCTCTCCTATCTTCGCGAAGACCTGATGAGCTGAGTTGAGACATTCAATAGCCAGGTCGTATGAGGTCTTGGCCAGACTATTGAGAAACAGAGAGAATCGTTCTATCTTCACCAGATTTAGGTCCTGTAACAGTTCAGGGAAAGCCATAAAGAAATTACAAGCCAAAGCTACTGATTCTGGTGTATTTTTGTAAAGACCCGGGCCCATTTCTAGCCAGACCTCCACCATTCCTTGAGGAAGCATGGCCAAGACCCCAGGGCTGGCTCGAAAGTAAGCAGTAGCAAGGCTGGGACTATCGCGGCAAAGGGCCTTTCCTCTACGAACCCAGTCGAGAAAATATGGGAATGGGAGAATACCTAGTACCTCAGGTGTAACCTGGAAATACTCTCTGGCTGTCTTAAACGAGTCAGGAGGGGAATTCTGGGCTAAAGCCAGTCCTTCTTTTGCCCAGATTCTAAGTTTTTCAGGTGGTAGAGGGTGATTCAATCGTGCAGTGGCAATATCGAATTGACGTAGCAGTTCTTCTGATGATAGTCTTATTGTCTTTTCTACGGGAGTAAAATCCCGGGTCATTTTACTATTATTAGTAAACTTCGGCATCACAGAACCTGCGGTATCAGGAAGCGGCAATAGTTTCGATATTACTAAGATGTTCGTGCAAAAAGAGGTATAGTTTTCCCTTAGAGCATTGTAACACTCGCTAGGTGAGACTTACCAGTAGTATCGGAGGTGGATTGCCCTTGAGTCAGTCTCTCCCTGTAACAATGAGGGGATTTCTGAGTAAGGTCAGCTTGTTTCTGGTAATTAACTAATGCTAGAATGCTGGACAGTTATAGAAATAATAAACGTTGCCATACCATAACAGGGAGGGAGATAGTTATGAGCACATCCATGGAGACGATTGTCAAGACCGAGTCGGGGAAGGTTGAGGGCTACCAGCAGCGTGGCCTGTGCGTTTTTAAGGGAATCCCATACGCTGCCCCGCCGGTAGGGGAGAGACGTTGGCTGCCACCCGGGACGGTTGAGCCGTGGGGCGGCGTACGTCAGGCAAAGTCTTCGGCTGCTATTTGTCCGCAGAATATTGCCGAAGGTGGCATCCTCAATTTGAACCAACGCCCCGAAGCGGAACCCCAGAGCGAGGACTGCCTCTATCTCAATGTATGGACCCCGGCTCTGGATGATGCCCATCGCCCCGTAATGTTCTGGATTCACGGGGGTGGCTTTACCGGTGGCTCGGGCTCATCGGTGATGTACAAAGGAAGCCGGCTGGCAGCTCGAGGTGATGTTGTCGTTGTGACAACCAACTACCGGCTGGGCGCACTCGGCTTTCTGAACCTGAACGAACTCACGGCAGGGAAAATCCCGGCGACGGGCAATGAAGGCCTGATGGACCAGGTTGCCGCCCTGAGGTGGGTTCACAATAATATAGGCGCTTTTGGTGGTGACCCTGATAATGTGACCATCTTTGGTGAATCGGCCGGCGGCATGAGTGTGGGTTGCCTGCTGGCTGTACCGCAGGCGAAGGGGTTTTTCCGCAGGGCGATTCTACAGAGCGGCGCGGCCAATACTTCCCGACCACTCGATAAGGCAGCACAGGTCGCCGGGCAATTTCTTGACATACTGGATGTAAAGGCAGGCGATGTCGACACTCTGCGTTCACTTCCTGTGGAACGGTTACTGGCTGCCCAGCAGGAGCTGACGCCGAGGCTGCAAAGAGCAGGTATGACCGGGGGGCTGGCGTTGCAGCCGGTCATTGATGGTGTTACACTCCCAGCACTCCCGCTTGATGCCGTCCGCGACGGTGCGGCTAGAGAAATACCTATAATTGTGGGTTCTAATCTCAATGAGTGGAAGATGTTTATCGTAAGAGACCAGGAATTACAGAATATAGATGAGGCTGAACTCTTGCGACGTGTCCAGGGAATCCTGCCTGGACAGAATACCGAAATCATGGTTCAGACCTACCGGGAGGCATTATCCAAGCGCGGTGCACCGACCACGCCGGCTGAGATATTTACGGCAATCCGGACAGACCAGTCCTTCCGGATACCGGCGGTTCGTCTTGCTGAAGCCCAGTACGGTCAGGGACAGTCTGCCTATAACTATGTGTTCACCTGGCCGTCTCCGATGCTCGATGGTGCCCTGGGGGCACATCACGCTTTGGAACTAGGTTTCCTGTTCGGTAACTATGGGGAAGGGTGGGGTGGCTCCGGTTCCGCTGCCGATGCCCTTTCAAGGAATATTCAGGATGCCTGGCTGGCGTTTGCTCGCAATGGCGACCCTAGCTGCGAGAGCGTTGGCAGATGGCCACCTTACGATGAGCGTAGAGTAACCATGATAATCAGGGAAGAGTGCCATGTCGAGGAGGCGCCTTACGAAGATGAGCGCCGTGTCTGGGAATCGATTCCAGACGGTTTATTAGGGATATAAGACTGGTTGCGGAAGCTGGTCATTATTCATGATACTCTGTTAACGTCTGATATTCGAGGATGGTGGTACAATTACCTGATTGAGCCGAATTTACTAATTAAATCAAAGAAGTATTTGTACTCTTATTTTCATAAGGAAGAGGATATTTCTCTCCCTGAAGCAAAACTAGGCTTTCTAAAAGGGCTATCCTACCGTGGGTTCCCACACTACCTCTTCTCTGTGAAAAGCCTCACCCAGTTCATAATCTTGTCCTTCGGCTGAGTTCTTAGCCCACTGTCTCATCCATTCTGCTGCTCGTGGCCCATCTCCTACTTGACTCTTATGACAACGTAGTGCGGCAATCTTGATGTCAATGGTATCAATGATGTCAAGATAATAATTAGGGTCTTGTGTACCGCATATTAACACCTCTTTTACCCTATGAGGCAGCAGCCCTTGTTCAAGGAAGTCAGGATACGCATGAGTGGTGCCGGCATACGGAAAGACGGCATCCAGAGTGACTCGCAAAGCGATTCGGTGGTCCCTATGGTCACGGTATTTACCATAGGAGTCAACGGCCACCACAATATCAGGCCTGTACATCCTTATTAAGCGTACCAGCTCTTTCCTAAACTCTGGTGTATCCTCCAGACTCTGGTCGGGATGTCGTAAGAAAATAACCTCTCTCACCCCGAGTATTTCCGCAGCTGCTAGTTGTTCCTGCTCTCGAATTCTGGCTAGCTCTTGTGGCTGTATATTAGGGTCACTAGTCCCCTTATCGCCGTTGGTGCACACTACATAAATAACATCTTTCCCTTCACGTGTCCAGCGAGCTACAGTACCACCCATGCGAGATTCAACATCGTCTGGATGCGGCATAACGACCAATACTTGAGCTTGCTCAACCATTACAGGTAGTAATTCTATAGCATTGCCCGAGCCAATACAATCATAAGTCGATGATACTGCAAGAGATAGGTTATATTTGCCTCAAGGGACTATTTTGTTCGGCAACAACCCATGTTAAAGCCCGATGCAGCATTGACCTGTCCCCAAAAGGAGCACAGTTATAATGCTGGTCTGGAAGGACAATAAAAAGCCATATTGGTTTGTCGTCACTCCGCTCTGATTCGAGTGTATATCTGAATTATACGCTATGGATTGCTCCTCCAGCTTTGCTCCTGCACTAAACCTCAAGATGTGTGTTGCCAACCTCATTGTACTTCACAGAGGAGAGAATAAATCGCGTTGACCTTTATCAGTTTACTGGCTAGAATGTTAGAACATCGAGGCATGTTGTGGGAATCTGCTATTTGAGAGGAGGTTGCTGTGAGTCCAGAAGATAAAAGCCAGACAAATGACGAACGGATTGTTCTGTGTACCTCCGCATTTGACTGCGGTGGGCGTTGTCCGCTCCGGGTACACGTCAAGGATGGCGTGATAACTCGAATTGAAGGTGATGATTTCGCTGATGAAGACAAGCAACTACGGGCTTGTTGGCGAGGTCGTGCCTACCGACACTGGATATACCACCCGGACCGTCTTCTCTACCCGATGAAGCGTACTGGTGAGAGAGGGATCGGTCAGTTCGAGCGAGTTACATGGGACGAGGCCATGGATACTATCGTCAGCGAACTGAAGCGGGTTAAAGAGACCTACGGCAACGGGGCAATCTTCCTGGGGGGTGGTGGACACCTGGGTGCTCTGCATACCCGCGGTGCCCTGAACAAGGCGCTCGCTATGTTCGGTGGCTACACCAGTAGCTACGGTAATATCTCCTCCGAGGGCGCTGTCTGGGCAGTGCAATCGACATATGGCGATGTTATGGTTGGTCATAGCCGGGAGGATATGCTTAATTCCAGGCTAATAATCATGTGGGGCTGGGACCCGGTACGAATGATATCCGGTACGGATGCCATCGGTAATCTCATCAAGGCTAAAGAAGCCGGTATTCCGATTATATCAATTGGTCCCAGGTACGAGGACTCTGCCGCCACTCTGGCCGCTGAGTGGATTCCAATCATCCCCGGCACCGATGCCGCCATGATGGTCGCTGTGGCAAACGTCATTATCAAGGAAAACCTCCAGGACCAGGTATTCCTCGACAAGTACACCGTGGGTTTTGATAAATTTAAAGAATATGTCACTGGTATCGAAGACGGTGTTGAGAAGACTCCGGCTTGGGCAGAAGCAATCTGCGGGGTACCAGCGCAGACCATCGCTGATTTGGCACGCCGGTACGCCACCACCAAACCAGCCTGCCTGATGGACTGCCAGGGGCCTGCTCGGGCTGCCTTCGGTGAGCAGTACAACCGTTGTGCAATTGCCCTGACAGCAATGACCGGCAACATCGGCAAGCCCGGTGGTAGTGCCTGCGGTGGCCTGATGGGGATACCCTACGGACACATGTTCCGCTCCTCAGGAATCCCCGGCATGAGAAATCCTGCCGAGGCAGGTGGTCCATCAATTCGTGGCACGTTGGACCTGAACCTCCGCCTGGTACGTAGAATCCACACCAATCGGATATGGGACGGTATTCTCAAGGGAAAAGCCGGTGGATACCCGGCAGACATCAAGTTGGCCTGGTTCGCCGGCGGCAATATACTAAATCAACGCGGTAATATTAACAAGGGAGTCCGGGCACTGAAAAGCCTGGAGTTCATCGTAGCCCAGGACCTTTTCCTGACACCCACCGCCAGGTATGCCGATATCGTGCTGCCGGTTAAGAGCTTCGCTGAGAAGAGTGACCTCACGCGGCCGTGGCCTTCCGGCCCGTACCTCTGCTTCTCTA
>CAZTBG010000036.1:0-15512 GCA_964611805.1 uncultured Dehalococcoidales bacterium
CCTGTCAAAGAACTAGTATTTTATCGGATTGTAACCTGCGCGGGATACTGATGTAAAGAGCCATTAATGAACTAGAGCACGATTAAGAGGAGAGATTTACAGCCCGTATTTGCTCTGCAGTAGCTCTGATATTTCTGAAAGATAGCCGAACGCTTTCTCGACCAGTTGCTCTTCGCCACCGGAAACCCTGGGCACCTTTTCCTGCTCCCCCGGAGCACCCACCGCCCCGATGTCCTTGAGGCAGCACCGCGCCGGGGCAATCAGCGCCTGCCCCGCAATCTGTTTCTCCGACACAGGACTGTTGTCAGACACCACCCCCCAGTAGCCGGCCAGACGGTCGGCCAAAGTCTCCGGCGTCTCTGTAGCGAGGCTTAGAGAATCGACCGGTACGATTCCCCAGGAGACAATACCTCCGCCAGAAATAAATTCGGCTACGGCAACAGCGTATTCGCGGGGCATCAACTCTATCTGATAGGCATCGAACGATAGGATTTCGATACCCAGACTGAGCAGGTAAGGCAGGTTTACGTTGGCGCAGAGATGGAGGGCCGGCGGCCCTTCCAGACCGCTGAGGAACTGCCGGTAGTCCTGCCTGGCACGGATATCATCGTAGCCGGTGAGTCCACTGAATACCCAGCCCAGACCGGGCTCGTCTAGCCAGACAAAGGCATTCGCATTCTTTTCTTTTAGCTCATGGTACTGGACATTGGCCTTCCGCTGCATGAAGTCGTAGAGGATTGTCCTTATCTCCTCGTTGTAGATAATCGGGCGATTGTCTTCGTCAACCACCTTGAAACCGAAGCTCACCGGCCCTGTCTGCTGTCCCCGGATAGCATGGTAACCGGTGAGAGTCCGTCCCAGAAAACGATGGTAGACGGCTGAATATTCCTCGGTGAGCCGAAAGGTATCTGGCTGCGTCATCCCCTCGCTATAGCTGACCAGTTCCTCGGCAAAACGGCTGCTATCGAGAGTAATCTTACCGGTCTCCATATCTACGGATATACCGGGGAAGTTCCCCGAAGCCTGGACATACATATCCTCATAGAGACTGACATGGGGAAGCTGCGGCCAGAAAGGTATATCCAGGGCAAGGGCCAATTCCAACGCCCGGTCGATGTCCTTATGGGGCATGATGCCCATCGCTGTGGTCTGGCACCTTGCTTCAAGCTGCATTTCTAGCCCAGAGCAATTTTATGTCACCTTACCCTGTTGCGAAATCCTGACGACTATAGTATAGCCGATTGAGGCCTGATGATTCGAGTAACCGCAAACTGTTTTAAAGCCAGTAAATAGAAGTAGTATAATACTATATAAATATATAGATTCTGTTTGGTTTTGGTTGCTACCAGGTAGAGAACAGTAGTAGTGTGTCATTGCGAGGGGGCTTGAGCCCCCGCGGCAATCTCATTTCCACACCCGACGAGATTGCTTCGTTTCACTCGTAATGACAGAACAACCAAATGCAAATAAAACCAACATATAAAGAGCTTGACACTATGTTAGAACTGGCATAATATGGGTACTCCCCTGCAACCAGTACCTGTTAAGTGCTAATAGATTGGAGAGGAGAAAGCTGTAATGGTCAACTCATCTACCAAGGTCAGGGTATGCCTGGAAATGAAAGGACACCGCCTTATCACTATCGGCCCGGACGATTCCGTCGAAAAGGCCATCCGCAGGATGGTCGATAACAAAATCGGTGCTATGCCGGTTTGCGATGACAAGGGCAATCTTATCGGCATTGTCTCGGAAAGGGACTTGCTTAAGGAGTGTTCGCAACGGGCTAAGCAAATCAACAAGACCCCGGTCAAGGATGTCATGACCAGGGATGTGATTATTGGAATCCCGGACGATGACCTGGAATATGTCATGGAAATTATGACCCAGAGAGGGATAAGGCACCTGCCTATCATGGACGGGCCGAAGCTGGAGGGCATGGTCTCCATCCGGGATGTGGTCGACATACAATTGGAGAAGTCCAAGGCAGAGGTCCGCTTCCTGAACGTCTATATCTCAGGAGGGTACCACTAGGTAATACCCTGCCCTGACACCGGCTCCGGGCGATTGCAGTGCACTGTGGTGGGGAAGGGGGGATTTGAACCCCCACGCCTTACGGCACATGATCCTAAGTCATGCTCGTCTGCCAATTCCGACACTTCCCCATGAGACTAGCTTCATTATTCTACCATACCAGTTATTATTCTGCCCCAGCATGATTATGTCGACTTACCTATTCCGGCGCCGGTATCTCCCATTCCCGACCGACGCGCTCATTAAACTTGCACAGGGGAGAGCCTTCGGGGATATTCCGCTCGAAGGCCGCCGAACTGCAGTTGATATTGCACGAGTCGCAGGCGACCACCTCCCCGAAACGCCCCTCCCGAATTTTCCTCGGCCAGAAGGGGTCGGCCACCAGCTGGCGGCCGATAGCCACCATGTCCGCCTGTCCCTTCTCAAGGATTGCTTCGGCCACCTCCGGCGTGTTAATCCGGCCCACCGTAATCACCGGAATATTGACGGCTTTTTTTATTGGTTCAGCAAGATATACAAAAGTGCCCATCGGGTGACGCTTCGGCGGAGTCACCGGGATGCGCCCCCACCCCCCGGTAGAGATGTCCAGGCAGTCGACCCCCGCCCTCTCCAGCTCCTTTGCGTAGGTAATGCTGTCGGGGTCGATGGCGCCGTCCTTCTCCAGAGCGCCTAGCCGGAAGAATATCGGGAAGTATGGCCCCACGAAAGCACGGACAGCCTTAACGATTTCGATGCCGAACTTCATGCGGCCCGCCAGGTCGCCCCCATAGCTATCGGTGCGTTTGTTCAGCTCCGGGTTGGTGAACTGGCAGGGCAGGTACGAGTGGGCGCCGTGTATCTCGACACAGTCGAAGTTGGCGTCGCGGACATTTCTTGCCCCCTTGGCGAAGCGGTAGATGATGGACTCTATCTCCGGGATGGTCAGCTCGCGCATGTCCTCACGTGCCGAGGGGGCTATAAGGTCGCCGCTTGTGGGGTCTACTTCTTGCCCCCTCACTTGAGTACCGCGGCCTATGGGGAAGCGGTTGGCCTGCCACAGCTGCAGGCCTATCCTGCCCCCCGCCCCGTGGACCTGGTCGGTAAGGCCGCGCAGTCTCTGGATAAACCCCGCCATCTCTTCGGCCCCACCCCACAGCTCCTCCGATGCCAGGTTATCGATGGCCGTGTTGGCCCCCATTACCAGCCCGGCCCCGCCCAGCGCCCGCTCGGTGTAAAACGCCCGGGCACGGCGGTTGGTCAGGCCCATATTCATCTGGAAGGCCGGGTAAACGATGCGGTTCGGTAACTCCATGCCGCGTATCGTAATCGGTTCGAAGAGCTTCATGGTCCACCCCATTTACAGTTTTTCATTGGGAACACACCGGTATGATTATAAATGGGGATTAAGCGATGTGCAATCTAGAGGTTAAAATGCTCTGATGGTGGATTTCACAGAGGGAAAGTCGCATCGTCTCTTGGAAATGGACTGATAAAAATATTACCCGAAGTCAGTTCTCGTTGAGTCTGATGGAGACCTTTTAACCTATCCAGAGGATTATCATAATACCGAACATCTCCTAATCTAATATCTTCAGGACGGTAGAATATCTGTTTTCTATAATTGCACTTGCGGTTGGCTTGTGTGTATCTGTCGTATTGATGGGGTTTGTTAAAAATGAACCAGAAATAGCCAAAATCATCCTCGACTTTACGACAAAGTGGCTGGTAGGTTCTTCTTATGTTTTTCAATTTGATAGTCCGCCACCTAAGATAGAATGTTGCATGCTGGAGATGCATGGATAGTAGGTGACAAATATAGAGTAGAGCCAGTTCGCTGAAATAATGATTGTATACAATAGATAATCCACCCGATGTTATTTCTGTAATCCTACGTGTTGTCATGAGACTTATACTATCGCTTGTTGAATGTGAGAAATTGCTGAGAAAGTTGTAGTGTACGAGGACTCTGGTGGTGAGTTTTTTATTCAGGATTACATTCAGGTACAGGTTATCTAGAATCTTATCAAAAGTCAGGAAATACCTGTAGATTAGTCCATAATCCTTGCTTAAATCCTTTCTCATCCTTCGTGTGAAAGCGGCCCATTCACCAGTGAGGAATCGGAGAGTTGGAACTCTATCCTGCAGCCCTTGTCGTCTCAAATGATATTCAACTGGACGAAAGTCATGCCACGCACCATAATAATAAGGTACTATGACACCAGTATCTTGACCTTGACTATCAATAACTGATATGCCACGAAGCACTGCAACGAGGGTATTGCGATCTTCCATGTATGTTCGTACTAAACGACCACCAAACGCTCTATGAGCCTCTTGTATAGTCCTCTTTTTTGCATGTTCTAAACTTGGGTCATGTTGTCCTCTTTTGATTCTTATTCGGAACGGATATTTGTCACATGTACTTACCAATCTAAGAACAAAGTATGCTTCATATATCATTCGTATCAAGTGGAAAGTATCTCTGTAATATCCCCTGATTGCATTCTCCTTAGCATTTTGTAGAGAGAGAGTTTGTATACGAATAAAATCTAGAATCTCCATGTCCTGTGCCCATGATACATCCCCCCATTCAACATCATCGGGTAATCGTTTTATGGCTATAATCAACTCATCAATAAGATCAATAAGTTGCTCGTGCTCTTTTCGCGTTATTGCTGGAATGTCCATTCCTGTGATCATGACAGTATTCCTTAATACCGAGATTCTATCCCCCTGCAGTATGGGTGTCAATAGTAACGTATATGTATAGTACTTAAGTGTTATTTGATGTTCATTGAGACTGTAATAATATAGATACTAGTACATGTGCTCAAACCTGTATAGCATAGCCAAGAGGTAGCAATGGGAAAGTCAGGCTTGTATAAAGACAAATGGGGCAACATTAGATACTGTGATTCAAATAAGACAATAGCTAGAGCAGTTATGGAAAGATTTTTTGGACATCCACTTAGCCCAGGGAGTGTAGTCCATCATAAGAATAGGGATAAAACAGATAACAGACCATCTAACTTGTGGGTGTTTAAAAGTCAAAAGGCACACGACAGAGCTCATAGGAGAGACAAGAAGAGGTTTGGTTACTGGTAAAGACCATCTTCACTCGCTACAATAATCTTCAGCTTACTTCGGTGTGCGCCTTCCTTTGCTTTATTATTCGCTCGGCCTCCCCTCCCCCCAAATAAGCCAGTCATATCCGTACCTCATATCTCGTGCCGTCGGGGGACTCTCCGGGTCCTTACCCTATCTTGACATTTCCTTGAATAATCACTATGATTATCATCCTGCTGTCTTTACTTCAAGTGGCGTATCTTTAGGGGGGAGTAACCATGAAACTGCGAAGCATCCTGCTGTTGGCGATGCTTGCCACTTCACTTGTGCTTGTATCAGGCTGTGTCACGTCCCACGATTACAATGCCGAGTTCTCCTGCGATGACTTTGAAGAGGAAAACCACCGCAGCGGCGAGTTTGAAGTAGAGGTCAACGACAAGATTCTGGTGGAGCTGTGCTCCAATATGACGGCGGGCTTTAAGTGGACTGCCGAAATAGGCGATGAAGGTGTACTGGCGGAAGAAGACTACGACTACGTAGAACCCGAAGATGGTGAGGTCTTAGGGGCTCCCGGTACGGAGATATGGACCTTCGAGGCGGTCGGAGAAGGGACCACCGAGGTTACTATGGAATACAGCCAGGCCGGGGGGGCTATAGAGGCGCAGTGGACCTATACCATGACGGTTACAGTTGAAGTGGAATAAAATTATTATGGGCTGGGAGGGGGAATAAGTCAGAGGAGGTGTCAAATGCCTGCTCCGAAACGTCCACCCATAGCGAGGAAACCTATCAAAGGAATAGCACTTCTAGACCCCAAAGACCGGTTATCTCTCAAGGCACAACAGGAGACCCACGAAGTAATAAATCGAAAGGTTGCCAGGACAAAGTAGCACAATGACGTCCCTCTTTTCCGGTCCAGCCTGGTGCCTGGCCTGGTGCCTGCTCCCCTCCCCTACTGTCCGTGCCTCCGCTTCAAATAAGGTAGTAGAAACTCAATACCCGGTTTAAAAAAACCCTACTTCCTTTTACTGCTCTTTGTCCATCGTCTGCCTGTCCTAGAATGTGGTCTTGATAGGTTGAGGGCCGCTTCAAATGCCGGGCGGCACATCTCATAGAGGGAGCGCCAGCGCCGCAGGTCTTCCCGTCTCCTGACCTTTCTCAGCTGCTTTCTTAGCTCGTCAACACGCGTCAGCTCCAGCTTTGCCATCGAGCGCAGCTGCGGCGAGCCTGACTGCATCTTCCGCAGGCCCTTTCGCACCTCGGCAAGCTTCCGGGCCTGCCTTTCTTTCTGGCCCTGCAGGTACTTCCGCTCCACGAACCTGATTATTCCCATATTACACCGCCCTGTTTCAGCACGGCTATATTAACGCTAAAGCACGCAGAATACAATAGCCCTATCATTATGTCGAGTAACGCCCCATTTTCTACAGGTGGGAAGAAACATTTGTCCTGTGTGGTTCTGTTTGCTTTTGGTTGCTGCCAAGTAGAGAACAATAGTAATGTGTCATTGCGAGGGGGCGCAAGCCCACGCGGCAATCTCATTTCTACATCAGACGAGATTGCTTCGTTTCACTCGCAATGACAGGACAACCGTTTCCTCTCCCTTTGTTAAATCCTGCCTGCGCGTAGCCCGCTTACGCTAAAGCTCCCACCTGCCAAAGTCTTGTACGGCGGACAGGTCAGCAAAGGCAAGCCACTCCAGCGAAGGCAGGGGATATTGAGAGAGATTCTCCTCTCCATCCCGGCAGGGAGTTTTAGAGAGGCGCAGTCCCTCTTTCTTATTTCTTCCCCCTACTTTGCTAAAGGGAGGGGTTCACCCTGAAGGGGACCAAGGGGGAGGATTACAAAACACAGAGGGATGGGGCCATCACCACCAAACAGGTATGAGCAACACACTCACCTGTACACCACGCTCGAATTAGGCTATAATTGACTACAACAATGCGGATTCTTATCAGACTGCTCAGTTTCCTCAAGAAATACTGGAAACGCGTCACTCTAGCTTATATCTGCCTCTTCATGTCCGTCGGCTTCAGTCTTGGTATGCCCGAACTGGTCAAGTTGGCCATTGACAGAGGAATAGGCTATGACCCGCTGACTAACACGATGTCCGGCGCACCGTCACTGCTTATCTGGTTGGGGGTAGCGATACTGGTAGTGGCGGCACTGCGTGGCGTCTTTGCTTTCGGACAGACCTACCTCGGCGAATACATCTCCCAGCGTGTTGCCTACGACATCAGGAACCTGTTTTACGACCGTGTCCAGCGCCTCAGCTTTGCCTATCATGACACCGCCCAGACCGGGCAGTTGATGTCCCGTGCCACCCAGGACGTTGAAGCGGTGCGGTTCTTTATATCGCAGGGAGGTCTCAGGGTCCTCTATGTATTCGTTACCTTCGTCGGCATCTGCGCCCTGCTTTTTACTATGGACTGGCGAATGGCCCTCATTAGTATAGCCAGTATGCCGTTTATCGGCTACCTGGCCACCGTGGTCGGTACCAGGCTCCGCCCCATCTGGATGAACATCCAGCAAGGGATAGCCCTACTGGGCACAATACTCCAGGAGAACCTCTCAGGAGTAAAGGTGGTCAGGGCATTCACCCAGGAAAAATATGAGTCCGAGAAGTTTGAACGGCAGGCCAGGGAATTGTATGGCGAAAGCATCAGGGCGGCCAAGATTCGGGCGCTTAATATGCCCCTGATGTCCCTTATCCTGGTCCTGGCCAGTGGCATTATAATCTGGTTCGGTGGAAGAGAGATTCTTGCCGGTAGGCTGACTGGTGGTGAACTCATCCAGTTCTATATGTACCTGGCGATGATGGCCATGCCGATACGGATGATGGGTATGATGGTCAATATGGTCTCGCGCGGCATGTCCGCCGGGACACGCATCTTCGAGGTACTCGACGCCGAGTCAGCGGTACAGGAGAAACCGGGGGCAATTGAACTTGACGGTGTCCAGGGACTGGTCAGGTTCCAGAGGGTCTCTTTCAGCTACGATTCAGCCAACCCCTATGAAATAATGGGGCCTGTCCTGGACAATATCGACCTCGAAGCCCGGCCGGGTGAAATGGTTGCCCTGCTCGGGATGACAGGTAGTGGCAAGTCCACCCTGATAAACCTGATACCCAGGTTCTACGACGTGACCTCGGGCAGTATCACTATCGATGGCATCGATGTCAGGGATGTCACGCTTAACTCGCTGCGGCGCAATATTGGCATTGTCCAGCAGGACGTGTTCCTTTTCACGGCCACAATAGCCGACAACATTGCCTATGGAGCGGTTGAAGCCAGCATGGAGGACATTATCGCTGCCAGCAAGGCTGCCCAGCTGCATGACTTCGTTGATAGCCTCCCTGACGGCTACGATACCTGGGTGGGGGAGAGGGGACTGACCCTCTCCGGTGGCCAGAGGCAGCGGCTTGCCATTGCCCGCACCCTGCTGATTGACCCGCGTATCCTTATCTTTGACGATTCCACATCCAGTGTTGATACCGAGACCGAGTTTCTTATTCAAAAAGCGCTCCGTGAACTGATGAAGGGGCGGACGACCTTTGTCATTGCCCAGAGGCTGCAAACAGTACGCGATGCCGACCAGATTCTTGTCCTGGATAAGGGAATGATAGCCGAACGCGGCAGCCATACCGAGTTACTGGAGCATAGCACTATCTACCGCCATATATATGAAATCCAGCTTCGTGACCAGGAAGAAGCAATCAGCCGGAGGTACAACGAGTCATGATGCGCGGTGGTGGCGGGATGATGCATGGCGGCGGCATGATGCACGGCGGAGCAATGCGCCCGGGGCTGAGCCGTGCCGGTGACCTCATCGATGACATCACCTACGGCAAGGCTTACGACCATACCGTGGTGACCCGGCTGCTGAGGTATCTCAAGGACTATAAGGGCCGGTTTGCCATCGCCATGGTATCCATGATTGTCTACACACTCACCCTTCTGGCCATGCCGCAACTGGTAGGCATGGCTATTGATGACCTGACCGCGACCAGAGACATCGGCAGGCTCACGATTTGGCTCGGCTTCTTTATCGGTAATGGTCTGCTTAACTGGGGAGGCCAGTGGCTCCAGATACTCTTCATGGCCTATATTGGCCAGGGTGTGCTGCTCACGCTACGCACCCAGATGTTCGACCACCTGCAGAAGCTCTCCCTGAGTTTCTACGACCGCCACGAGGTCGGCCGTTTAATGTCCCGGGTCCAGAACGATGTCACCGCACTTCAGGAAGTGGTCAGCTCTGGTGTCCTTGACATCAGTGCCGACCTGCTCAGCCTGGTTGGTATTGTCGTCATACTGTTTATCAGCAATGCGAAACTGGCACTGATTACCCTTACGGTAATACCGGTGATGGTGGTGGTAATGGCAATGTGGCAGAGATACGCGCGTAACGCCTTCATGCGGGTGCGTATGGCCATCTCAGCGGTCAACGCTGGACTCCAGGAAAACATTTCCGGTGCCAGAGTTATCCAGAGCCTCTCCCGCGAAGACCTGAACCTCCAGCGGTTTGACGATATGAATACGGCTAATCTGGACGCCAATATACAGGCCAGTCGCCTCACTGCTGGCATCCAGCCGGCGACGGAAATACTGATGGGTGCCGGGATTATGCTGGTGGTTATCTTCGGTGGTATGCAGGTCCTGAACAACACACTAACCGTAGGGGCACTGGTTGCCTTCGTCCTCTATGTCCAGAGGTTCTTTGACCCGATACGTCGCCTTACCCTGCAGTATGCTGAGTTGCAGCGCGCCATGGCAGGTGGACAGCGTATCTTTGAGGTACTGGACACCGAACCGGATATTGCTGATGCCCCGGGTGCTACCGAGCTACCGACAATTAAAGGTGAAATTACCTTCGACCACGTAAGCTTTGAATACATCCCTGACCTGGAGGTACTCCACGACATCAATCTCCACGTCCATCCCGGTGAGACAATCGCCCTGGTTGGCTCAACCGGTGCCGGTAAGAGCACGCTGGTCAGCCTCGTTGCCCGGTTCTATGAGATAACCAGGGGTAAACTGACAATCGATGGCCATGATATCCGTAACGTAACGCAGAGCTCCCTGAGAAGGCAGATTGGCATCGTACTTCAGGAACCATTTCTTTTCTCGGGGACAGTCAGGGAAAATATCCTCTACGGGAGGAGTGATGCCAGCGAGGAAGAGCTTGTTCAGGCGGCCAGAGCAGTCGGTGCCGATGACTTCATTCAGCGCCTCGATGAGGGCTATGATACCGTCCTTCAGGAGAGGGGTAGCAACCTGAGCGTTGGACAACGTCAGCTTGTCAGTTTTGCCCGCGCCGTTCTGGCCGACCCGCGTATCCTTATCCTTGATGAGGCAACAGCCAACGTCGATACCCAGACCGAAATGATGATTCAGGATGCCCTGGGGAAACTCCTCAAAGGCCGTACTTCCCTGGTTATTGCCCACCGCCTCTCCACCATCCACGATGCCGACAAAGTCATTGTGCTTGACAATGGGAATATAGTCGAGACCGGTACCCATCAGGAGCTAATGGCAAAAGAAGGCACTTACTACCACCTGTACACGATGAGCTACACCGCCGGTGATGCGAAGCCGTCAGGAGATGACGAATCACCAAAGACAGACCTGCCAGATAATGATGACCCCGGTTAAAATTGTCTGTCCGCTCTGTAGTGTCAGGTTATCCCTCAGCTCTGGCACCCCTGACCCTTCCCCATAGATACTCAAAGATACGAAAGGTGTGTACAACGATGGCGGCCATTACCAGCTTGGGCACCCACAGCCAGAAACCATTCAAACCCAGTGCCATGAACAGTGCCGGGTCTTCCAACATGCTGTGGTTGATGCCAATCGAGATGTGCAGGTGCCGCAGTTCTGTGCTGGTCAGGTCACCCTGTTTGACCCTGTCTTGAATAACCGCCCCACCATACATCAGTCCGAAGACGACCGCAGTCACCCAGAGCATCGCCGTCCGTCGCGAAAGACCTAACAGTCTCATCAGGGGTCTGGAGAGATTGAACAGGTATTCAGACCATCCCAGCGATATTAAAGATTCGAGGGCAATCATAATGAACATGATTATCCCGAAGACCTTTGCCAGCAAGAGCAATGTGTCCAGCGCCCACTCTTTTAATGCTTCTGCAATAGGACTGCCGCTCGTAATTTCCGCCAGTCCGACAACGCTTTCCGAAGTATCACCAATAAACTGAGAAACAAAGAGAACTGTCAGGATAGCGGCGCTGATGCGGACCAGTGTAATCGTAATAATATTAATACCGGAGCGGTGCTGAATGATTCCCTCGATGATGAGGTTATGGGCAATCAGGGCAAAGACAGCAATCAGCGTCATCTGGCCGACTGTAAACGGGACCACTGTGATTGCAGCCATCGTGGCGTATAAATTGATCAGCAGTCCGCTGATGATGGGTATTGCTGCCTCGCTGGGCAGGTTCAGCCATCCCATTAGCGGTTTAAGTATGATGTCGGCTTCGTAGAGCCAGCCACTCCACTGGAGAAGGGCCACCAGCAGGGACACAGGAATGATAATCTTACATATCCAGAGAAAGTTTCCCCATCCCTTTTTGACCCCCTCAAACAGAGCACTCTTTAGCTTGGTCTTATAGTCAGGCATCATACCTTACAGGCTTAATCATCGCCATGCTTCTCCAGAGTATTATAGAGTAATTACTAAAGCCTGTCTCACCATTAAGAAGACTCAGCCACTCGCAGATTGACAGGCACCTGGCTGGACTGTAAACTTTCATCAATTAGAGCTATTAGACCTGTTACTGAATCTACTACAAGTTGGAGGGGAATTGAGTTGATTATCGATGCACACTACCACTTCTTCTCACGCTGGCCTGTTGACGAAAACGTGGCCAGAAATATGGTAGAAGGGTTTTTGCTCGACGGCGAGAGGACTGGCATGAAAAAGTCTATGGAAGAAGTCTTGCCAGTCTACCGAAATATCATGGATGACCCGGAGTGCGACAAGCTGGTCAGGCGCATGGATGAAGGCGGCATCGACGTTACCGCAATCTGTGTGGTGGACAACACAGATAGGGGCACGGACAATGAACGTGTCATGGAAATCAACAAGCTCTGCGCCACTGCGGCTGCGGGACACCCGGGGCGGCTCATTGCCCTGGCCGGAATCGACCCCCGTAGACCTGAGGCCCCGGCATTGTTTCGCCGTTGTATCGAAGAATTCGGCATGAAGGGCCTGAAATGGCACCCGGATAACGGCTACTACCCGAACAGTCCGGAGGCCTACGCCGTGCTGGAAGTCGCTAATGAACTGGGAGTCCCCCTGCTGACGCACTGCTCTCCACTCCCACACTCACGTGCCAGGTATGCCCTACCCATTCATCTTGACGACGTTGCCGTGGACTTTCCCGACCTGGAAATCATTGCTGCCCATATGGGAAATATGTGGTGGCACGACTGGGCGTCACTGGCACAATACAAGAGGAATATCAATGGGGATATGGCCATGTGGCAAATCCTGGCCGCAAGCAAATCCCATCTCTTCCGCCGCTACCTGCGAGAAATCGTGGATGTTGTTGGAGCAGGGCAGGTATTATTTGGTTCTGATGGCCCCATCTTTGAGGCTCATGTATCTAACAGAGATTTTGTGGGTATAGTCAAGGGCCTGACGGAAAAAGGCCCAGATGGAATATCTTTCAGCCAGGAAGAGATTGATGCTATACTAGGTGGTAATGCAGCCCGCATCTTCAAACTGGACCAGAGCGGTACGGAATCGCATGGGTAATAACAGGGAGGATATCTAAATGTCGTTTGCACTGAGCCTTGAAGAAGCTAAGGAGAGAGCCCTCTACCATATGCATCATGGCTATCACTGAGGACCCAGCGTCCTGCAAGTTATGTGGGAATCAGAAGGGCTGGGTGATGAGGATAATCTCTGGGCCTCTATCAACTTTTTCGGGGGTATCGCCGGACAACAAGAGGCACCCTGCGGGGTGGTATCGTCAACAGCCGTCTGTCTGGGGCTTCGCTACCGCTGCCCAGTAGCAGACAAAGAGACGGCCAAGCAGGCCCGGATTAATGCCCGACGGGACGCCAGCGAGTTTGTCCAGGGCTTTAAAGACAAGTTCGGCGACATCACCTGTTTGGGACTCCTCGGGGTCAGCTTCTCAGATACAGAGGCATATCAGAAGCTACGGGAATCCGGGGCGCAGCAGGGAAAATGCGATAGCTATTTGATGTATGCTATCGAGAAACTCTATGAGTTGGCTGGTGAATAACAGAACATGATGGGCCTGTTGTACCTTTGTTACGCTTGACACGTCACCCGCTTAATGCTATCTTTTGCTATGCCGGTGGCATATACATTTGCCAACCCCGGAGGTTAGTTATGGGCTGGCGTATTGTTGCCCTCCCCATTCTGCTACTGGTTATTCTGAGCGCTTCCTTCGGCTGTTCACTCCCACCTGAAGGCTCACCAGATTGGTATTTTAACCATGCAGATGAGCTTGCCGGTAAGGGCCAATATGAAGAAGCGATAGAAGAATACACCAAAGTCATTGAAGCTAATGCCACAACCACTACCAGGGTCAGGGCCTATATTAACCGGGCAGCCGCTTATATAAATCTTGAACGCTATGATGAGGCAATCGCTGATTGCACTGAAGCGATTACTCTCGACCCTGAACGTGGTCGTGCCTATTTATACAGGGCTACCGCCTACAATACCAGGGGCGACTATGAATTGGCTATCGCTGATTGCACCGAAGTTATCGAGATGGCTGCCGCCGGTGATGCCAGAGACAGTGACATTGATAGTATCGTGGTCGAAGCTTATATCCAGCGGGCCTATGCCTACTACAAAACAGGTGAACTGAACCCGGCGCTCACCGATTGCACAAGTGCCATTTACATCGACCCGGAGCAAGCCTACGCCTATTTTAACCGGGGGCTCGCCTACAAGGGACTGGGTATGAAGACAGAGGCGATTAGCGACTTCGAGAAATCTATCACTTTGAGCGACAATCTGTGGTTTCAAGAAAAGGCCACGCGTGAAATCGAGGAGCTATCTGAAGAAGAAACAACGGAGGACACAGACTAGCCCCTCTGTCATTATGTCTAACTATCGGTCGAGGGCGACCCTTAGCTCCTGTACGAATGAAGTGACCCGCCCATAGGGTGGTTTATCATCTCGAATCAACTGAACCAGTCGGCTGCCGACAATAACACCATCGGCCAACTGACCTACCTGATGTGCCTGGTCGGGGGTGGAAATGCCAAAACCCACGCACAAGGGCTTGCCGGTCTCTTTCCGAATCCGTCCAATAAAATTTCCCAGCCCGACAGGCAAGCTATCCCTGGCCCCGGTAACACCCAGCAGAGAGACCACGTAAATAAACCCACGAGATTTCTCAACAACCAGCCGTATGCGTTCAGTGGTGCTGGTGGGGGTCAGCAGAAAAATCAGGTCAATCCCGTTTTTCTTAGCAGCACCATCAAGCTCAGTTGACTCATCTGGAGGCAGATCAGGCACTATCAGTCCATCGACGCCTGCTCTGGAACAGGCCTGACAGAATGCTTCCAGTCCATAATGTAGCACAGGGTTGTAATAGGTCATAAAGACTAAGGGTAATCCCGTCTTTTCCCGGATATGTGCCGCCACCTCAAGGCAGGTCTGTGGTGTTACTCCGGCCTGTAATGCCTTAAAGCTGGCCTCCTGTATCGTGGCACCATCGGCCAGAGGGTCGGAAAAGGGAACCCCCAGCTCGACGATATCACAGCCGCATTCCGCCAGCAGAGGCACTATCGCCAGTGTCGACTCCACCGTGGGATAGCCCACAGTCACATAGGCAACCAGCGCCTTGCGTCCCGGCTGAGTAAAGACCCTGTCAATACGACTCATAGCTCTGACCTCATAGTTCCCACAGCCTGACTGACCCCCACCAATTCTTTATAATCAAAGTGCATGGCTTCGCGGACAAGACCTATGGTCCTCTTACCCTCCTGGCTAGTCCTCTCATTACCCTCTCGTATGGCCTCTCCAATAATTGATGGCCTCGTCTCGAAGAAGGCCCTTCTCTCCCGAATCGGTTCGAGGAAGGCATTTATCTTAGCAGCCAGGTTTTGTTTGCAGGCCACACAACCTATCTTACCTTGCTGGCAAAGCCTGGCTACATCCGGTGACTCTTCTTTATTGTAAGCCAGGTGATATTGATAGATGTTACAGATATCCGGGTGCCCTTTGTCAGTAGCCCTTATCCGAGCCGGGTCGGTGATAGCAGCACTGACCTTCCGTCGCACCTCTTCTGGGGCATCACCCAAATATATAGCATTATCCATGCTATTGCCCATCTTCTTTCCATCGATACCGGGCAGTCTCGGCACTTTGCCAATCAGGGCTTCAGGAACGGGAAAGACCTCCTTGAAAGTCCGATTAAATGTGCGGGCAATTTC
>CAZTBG010000036.1:15612-22318 GCA_964611805.1 uncultured Dehalococcoidales bacterium
GGCGCGAGTTTCGCCACATGGGCGATGGCGTGGGCCGACTCCAGAGCCGGAATAATGCCCTCGGTTGTCGTCAGCAATTTGAAGGCCTCAAGTGCCTCTCTATCGTTTGCTGTCACATAGGTTACGCGACCCGTCTCTTTGTAGTAGCTATGCTCGGGGCTTACACCGGGGTAGTCCAGCCCCGGAGCGATACTGTGAGTCTCGGCAATCTGCCCGTTCTCGTCCTGAAGGAGGTAGCTATGGGCGCCGTGGAGTACACCCGGACTCCCCGCCACCAATGACGCCGCGTGCTTCCCCGATGTTATCCCCTGCCCTTCCGCCTCGACCCCTATCAATTTTACGTCTTCATCGTCAATAAACGGGAAAAAGATGCCAATGGAGTTGCTGCCGCCACCGACACAGGCAATGATATAGTCAGGCAGGCGACCGTGAGATGCTAGTATCTGCTCCCGTGTCTCCCGGCCAATGACCGACTGAAAATCGCGCACCATCATCGGGTAGGGGTACGGCCCCACTGAAGAGCCAAGCAGGTAATAGGTGGTCTCGACATTGGTCACCCAGTCACGTATTGCCTCGTTGACGGCATCTTTCAGGGTACGACTGCCGGAATCAACGGAACGGACATCGGCCCCGAGTAGCTCCATCCGAAAAACATTCATCGACTGGCGCCTGATGTCTTCCGCCCCCATGTAGACGACGCACTCAAGGCCGAGCAGAGCACAGACTGTGGCCACGGCAACACCGTGCTGCCCGGCCCCAGTCTCGGCAATAACCCGTCTCTTTCCCATCCTCACCGCCAGAAGCCCCTGCGCGATGGCATTATTTATCTTATGAGCGCCAGTGTGGGCCAGGTCCTCCCGCTTGAGCAGGACTTGCGCCCCGCCGCAGTACTCGGTCAACTTGGCAGCAAAGTACAGCGGGGTTGGCCGCCCAACGTAGTCCTTGAGAAGCTGGTCTAGTTGTTGCTGGAAGGCTTTATCTTTTTGTGCATCACGGTAGGCCTCTTCGAGTTCCTTCAGGGCAAACATCAGGGTCTCCGGCACGAACTTACCCCCGAACTGCCCGTAGTAACCCCGCGAATCCGGTAATATACTATACTTCACTATCCACCCTCCTTACGGCACGGACAAACGCCTCTA
This sequence comes from uncultured Dehalococcoidales bacterium, assembly GCA_964611805.1. GTDB lineage: Bacteria > Chloroflexota > Dehalococcoidia > Dehalococcoidales > Fen-1064 > W589. Next base: position 16,752 of record CAZTBG010000036.1, read on the forward strand.
TCTTGGCGATGTCCTTGCTGCCACCGGTCTCGACACCGCTGGAGACATCGACACCCCACGGTCTGGCTATTTTTATTGCTTCCCCGACGTTTTCAGCATCGAGTCCGCCGGCAATTATTACCGGTCTCTTTAGACCAACCTCTCCTGCCAGCGTCCAGTCGAACTTCTCTCCCGTACCGCCGTAGCGACCCCTTACTTTAGTGTCGAGCAGGCAGGTGAAACCATCGACGCCAAGCACTCGTTCACCCGTGGCTATTTCCCCAAAAATTGCCTCAGCCCCCATGTCTTCGGAGACATGGATAACCTTGATTACCGACCGGTTGATATCCCGGCAGTACTCCCACGACTCGTCCCCGCTCAACTGCACTATGTCCAGTCCGCAGAAGTCGGCCAGGCGGTTTATTTCTGATGCCGGCGTATTGACAAAAACACCGACCACCTGGGGCCTTGTCTGGACACCACCCAGTGCCCCTACAATCTGTCGTGCCGTCTCTGCTAATACCTGTCGCGGGCTTGGCGCAAAGACCATCCCCAGATAGTCTGCTCCTGCCTCGGCTACGGCGCGGGCATCTTCGATTCTCGATATGCCGTCTATTTTTACGACCGTCATAGCAGTTCCCTCAGCCTGGCAACAACGTCATCGGCGGTAACCAGTGCCTCCCCAATAAGGGCGGCATTGATAACCCATTCTCGTAACTTATCAATGTCTTCCTTGCGGCTGATACCACTTTCACTGACGACGACACGGTCGGGCGGAATCAGAGTCCTTAGCCGTCGGGTCGTGTTAATATCCACTTCAAAGGTACGCAGGTCACGGTTGTTGATGCCGATGATTCGAGCGCTGCTTCGCAGCACCCTGGCCAGCTCAGCATCATCATGTACCTCTACAAGACACTGCATACCCAGTTCGCGGGCAAGCGCAATAAGACTCTCCAGTTCCCGGTCCTCCAGAACGGCGGCGATAAGGAGAATAGCGTCGGCACCAGACGCCCTCGCCTCGTAGACCTGGTAAGGGTCGAAGATAAAGTCCTTCCTCAATAAGGGTATTCCCTCCAACCCCGACAGTTCCCTGATTTGGGACAGGTGACTTAAACTCCCCTGAAAATAATTCACCTCGGTCAGCACCGATACTGCCGCCGCCCCACCCTCAGCATAAGCCCTGGCCAGGCTGAGCGGGTCGAAGTCGGGGCAGAGGAGGCCCTTTGAGGGCGATGCCTTTTTTACCTCGGCAATAATGCTGACACCTTCACCCCGCAAGGCACCGGCGAAATCGAGCGGCGCTGTCCTTTGAGCGATACGCACCTCGAGCTCTTGTAGAGATGTTTCCGCTTTAGCCCGCCCCAGCCCTTTTCTTTTATCGGCAACAATATCGTCCAGTATCATCGCTCTTTACCCTGATATTCAGTTACTGGCCTGCATTCTGGCTTACCCGGATAAAATCGTCCAGCTTTTGCAGTGCCGCCCCACTGTCGAGCACCTCCCGGGCCAGCTCGATACCGGTGGCGATGTTCGGCCTGAGGTCACCGGCCACCAACCCGGCAGCCGCATTGAGCAGCACGACATCCCGCGCTGGACCGGTGGCACCGCGCAGTATATTCCGTAATATTTTTGCGTTATCATCAACGGTTCCCCCCCTGATATCCTCGACACTCGCCCGCCAGAAACCCAAATCCTCCGGCGTAATAGTATAGGAAGAGGATGAATCCCCATTCACTTCCCATATCTTAGTTTCTCCAGCGATAGAGATTTCATCCAGTCCCTCCTCACCATGCATCACCAGGGCATGACGGCAACCCAACCTCTGCAAGACCTGGGCCATCTTCGGGGCAAAGTCTGCATCGGAAACACCGATGACCTGTGCCTGTGCCCCGGCCGGATTTGTCAGCGGACCGAGAAAATTAAAGACCGTCCGGATACCGATTTCGCGTCGTGGTCCGGCAGCATGCTTCATGGCTGGATGGAATACCGGGGCAAACATGAAGCCAATACCAGCTTTCTCCAGACACTCCTGCACACCCTCTGGCCCAAGGTCTATCTTTACACCGAGGGCCTCCAGGACATCAGCACTGCCGCAACTACTGGTCATCGCCCGGTTACCGTGCTTGGCCACCTTGAGACCCGCCCCCGCCACAATAAAAGCGGCTGTTGTCGAGATATTGAAGGTGCCGAAGGCATCGCCACCTGTACCGCAGGTATCTAACGTTGGTCCGGATACCTTCACCGGTGACGCCTTATCCCTCATCACTTTCGCCAGCCCGGCAATCTCCTCGACCGTCTCGCCCTTGAGACGCAGCGCCGTGACAAAAGCCCCGAACTGGGCAGGAGTGGCCTCGCCGGACATTATCTCCACCATCACGGCAGCAGCCTCATCCATCGATAGTGATTGACCGGATACCAGAGCTTGAATCGCTTCTTTAATCATCCTATGCTCCAATAAACAATTATCAATATGCTAACTTCCCTATACTTTCCTTGAACTCAGTTTCCCCTACAGTAACAAACGTATAATCACCACGTTGCGAGACTTTTGGGGTAAATGGAACCCAAGTCTCATACCATTGCAGTGGATTGGTTCTGATGACGCTTTGATATCGACACAAAACATAGCATGTAGAATCTAAATGGTTCCCCAAAATTGAGGGACTGTATGTTATATACTCATCTGCTCTGAGGTAAGCCTGTGACTGAATTTCCCGCGACTTTTTCTCTTCATTCAGCATAATCACTTCGAGGTTAATTGCTGGCCCATTTCCAGCGTTGTACACTTCAAACCATTGAAAACGCTCGTCAGGTTGCCCTTTATAGGTATCTGATAGGTCTGGAGCATGTACTGGTCGCGGAATTACAATTGGTCTTGACCCTACAACTGTCTGCTCTCTCATCTCTTTGGCCATTATTGTGTTGGCTTTTGCAATATCAGAAGTTCGCATTGCATAAACACAGGTAATCAGCACAAGAGCTAATGTCAATAACACCGAAGAAATGTTGTAATGATCTGGAACAACTGCAACAATGACTAATGCACCTATTATCGCAGCGGACGCCACAACAAAGAAAGCATATTCTACTTTTTCACCTATCATCTCTACCTCTCCCCTTTTAAATCATCTGCAGAAAGTTCCTTAATATATCCTTGCCCACGTGGGTCATTATCGACTCCGGGTGGAACTGTATCCCTTCGACCGGGTACTCTTTGTGGCGCACCCCCATGATAACACCATTGTCTGTCCAGGCCGTAATCTCCAGGCAATCGGGAAATTCCTCACGGTGAATCGCCAGGGAATGGTAGCGTATCGCCTCAAAGGGATTGGGCAGCCCCTGAAATACACCTTTACCGTCGTGATGGATAAGAGAGCTTTTACCGTGCTTTATTTCCCCCGCATAGCCGACTTTCCCCCCGTAAGCATAGCCAATACACTGGTGCCCGAGGCAGACCCCGAGGACAGGTAGTTCATTACCAAAGTGCCCGATGACATCGTTGGAAATACCGGCATTCTGTGGGGTGGAGGGGCCGGGAGAGATGACAATCGCCTTCGGTGACGCCGCCTCGATTTCCTCAAGGGTGGTCTTATCGTTACGCACCACCGTCAGTTCCGCCCCCAGTTCACTGAAATATTGGAAGAGGTTATAGGTGAAGCTATCATAGTTATCAATCAGCAGAATCATCTGTTGCCCCCCGCGTTCATTGCTTCGGCCACCTCGATTGCCTGCAGCAAAGCGGATGCTTTACTGACGGTCTCTTTGTACTCCGTCTCTGGCACGCTGTCGGCTACTATCCCGCCACCAGCCTGGACATGGGCGACTCCCCTGGTGATTACCATGGTACGTATCGCTATCGCCGTGTCCATGTTACCGGAAAAGCAGAAATAACCGACCGCTCCTGCGTAAGGCCCTCTTTTATCCGGCTCCAACTCAGCGATGATTTCCATTGCCCGAATCTTCGGGGCACCCGAGACAGTACCCGCCGGGAAGCAGGAGCGGAGGGCATCATAAGGGGTCAGGTCAGCACGCAGCTTACCGACAATATTGGAGACAATGTGCATCACATGGGAGTAGTGTTCCACGTCCATCAACTGAGTGACCTGGACTGTCCCCGGCTCACTCACCCGCCCGACATCATTACGGCCGAGGTCTACAAGCATGATGTGCTCCGCCCTCTCTTTTTCGTCGGCACGCAACTCTGCCTCCAGAGCAGCATTCTCCTCGTCAGTGGCCGCGCGGGGCCGCGTCCCTGCCAGCGGGTGGTAGGTGAGCCAGCCGTTCTCGGCCCGTACCAGCAATTCCGGTGAAGAGCCGACAATATAGCAATCATCGAGGTGCAGGTAATACATATAAGGAGATGGATTGACAGTACGCAGTGCCCGGTAAATATCAAAGGGATGGGCATTAATCTTCCGGGAAAATCGCTGTGACAGTACCGTCTGGATTATTTCGCCATCATAGATGTACTGCTTCGCCTTATTGACGATTTCCTCGTGACGTTCCCGTGGTATGTTAGATGAAACTTCAGCCGATGCCGACTCTCCAGAGGGTCTCTCACCATTATGTGGTACTGACAGAGGTTCTCGTAGCCGCTGCACCAGACTCTCTATCTTTTCTACGGCCTGAGCATAGGCCTCATCCACGTTGCCATCGAGATGGACATGGCTCACCACCTTAATCTTGTGCATAAGGTGGTCGAAAACAAGCAGGGTATCGGTGAACAGCAGGATGGCCTCAGGCAACTGCAATGTGTCGGCCTCCGGGCTGGGTAGTTCCTCAAAGTGGCGAACAGTCTCGTATGACAGATAGCCAACAGCGCCGCCGTGGAACCGGGGCAGTTCGGCCAGGGGCACCAGTCGGTGTTTCTCCAGTTCCTGCTGTATCAGTACCAGCGGGTCTACAGCACCGGCCTCTTCACCGGGTCCGGTCCGGAGTACACGGTAAGGCTCCGTGCCAATGAAGCTGTAGCGGGCCATACGCTCACCGCCCTCGACACTCTCCAGTAGAAAAGAATGAGAGCCGCGGGCAATCTTAAGAAAGGCTGTCACTGGTGTCTCCAGGTCAGCCATGATTTCCCGGTAAACGGGTATCAGGTTGCCCTCACCGGTTCGTCTTTTCACCTGCTCCAGTGTTGGGAAGTACATCACGTTCCTCCAGAAAACACAAACCCCCTCATCCCTTAAGGGGCGAGGGGGTTTTCTCGCGGTGCCACCCTTATTAGCCGCTCAACGAATAAATACGGTACGGCTATCTCTTCTCAGGTACGGAGGTCATTAACTATGTAACCTCGATACCCTGGGCTTCGATAACGGTGCCCTCTCCGTCAGAACCTACGCAGATACCTTCATGTATCCTTCGGCTTGCGGCTCCGGAGTCCATTCCACCTCGGCGCTGGCATCGGGCTTCCACCTTACCCCGACTCTCTGGGCCCCGCTTTGAAGCGTACTAATCTCCTTCTCAGCCTTTACTGTTTGCATGATAACAGTTTATGTAATGAATGTCAAGCTGCTGTACTCGTTCTTCACATGATTAGTGAAACCCCGACATTCTTTTATTCACCTCACATGCCCTGTTTAGCAGTGGTG
>CAZTBG010000037.1:0-11342 GCA_964611805.1 uncultured Dehalococcoidales bacterium
TCGAACCAGCAGTCGATTACCTCCGGCACGCGCCGCATCTCGCCGCCACAGTCGGGACAGGCGAACGTTATTTTATCAACAAACGGCCGGTGCAGGTCAAGCTCTCTGCTCATTCCGGCGGCACCCCTCTGTTCCAGTTCGTTAACGCTGCCGACGCATTCAAACCTGCCGCAGGACGGACAGTTCCAGACAGGCAGGGGAGTCCCCCAGTAGCGCTCCCGCGAAAAGGCCCAGTCGACGTTGTTTGCCAGCCAGTCGCCGAAACGACCGTACTTGATGTGCCCCGGGTACCAGTTTATCTCTTCATTGCCCCGGATGAGGCCGTCCTTGACAGCCGTGGTCCTGATATACCAGGTCTGCTTGGCATAGTAGAGGAGCGGGGCCTCGCAGCGCCAGCAAAACGGGTAGGTATGACGTATCGTCTCACTGCGGAAGAGCAGCCCACGCTGTTTCAGGTCTTCCAGCACCAGCGGGTCGGCATCCTTGACGAATTTGCCGGAGAAGGGGTAGCTGCCGGTGATTTTACCTTGCAAATCTACTGGCTGGACAAAATCTAGGCAATAATCGGGATGCATTCCAACCTCAAAGTCAACCTCACCAAAGGCAGGGGCGACATGGACGATGCCTGTCCCTTCTTCCAGGGAAACAAAATCAGCAGCGATTACTTTGTATGTTAAATCCTTTCTAGGCTGCTGTAATACTAAACGCGGTGCTCCCAATACGCCAGCTTCATTAACATACTCTAAACGTCTTCGCTCCTCTTCAAACTCATGCGGATTAAATAGCGGCTTGTAATTTACTCCATTTATTGTGGCTAAATCACTTCCCTTTAACCTTAACAGCACCTCACAATCACCGAGCCCTACTGGTCCCAGTCGAGTCGAAGCTAAAACTATGTACTCGTCATCAACCTCGACTACAACATAGTCAGCATCATAATTAACCGCCAGGGCAGTATTACCCGGCAGCGTCCACGGGGTAGTCGTCCAGGCGAGGAAATAGGTCGATTTATCACGTGCAAGCTCATAGAGTTTCTTCTGCCCCTCAGATTCCGACACTGGTGAAGGAACAACCCTAAACTTGATATAAACCGATGGGTCTTCGGTATCCTCTTTGTAGCCCTGGGCCACCTCATGGGAGCTCAACGACGTGCCGCAGCGCGGGCAATGCGGCGTGACCTTATACCCCTGGTAAACCAGGCCCCTGTCCCACATCTGCCTGATTGCCCACCAGCAGGTCTCGATGTATTCGTTCTTCAGTGTGATGTAGGCGTTTTCCAAATCAATCCAGTAGCCGACGCGCTCAATCAGGTTTTCAAATTCCCCGAGGTAGCGGTAGACGCTTTCCCGGCAGAGGGCGTTGAATTTGTCTACCCCGTACTCTTCAATCTGCGCTTTACCAGAAAAGCCCAGCTCTTTCTCTACCTCAATCTCTACAGGGAGGCCGTGCGTGTCCCAGCCAGCAATGCGCGGTGCATAATAGCCCTTCATTACGCGGTATCGCGTGATGATATCCTTGAAGACAGACGTCAGGACGTGATGTAGTGCCGGGCTGCCGTTGACGGTTGGTGGTCCGTCATACAGGTTAAACTGTGGGCCGCTCTTCCTTGCTTCGACGCTCCGGATAAATACGTTGTTCTTCTGCCACAGCTCCAGAATCTTCTCCTCAAGTTGAGGGAAATTGACCCGGCTATTGACCGGTTGAAACATGGCTATATCCTCCCTATAAACAAAAAGCCCCGCCCCCTAAGGACGGGACTAACTAAGCCCGCGGTACCACCCTAATTCCCCGGCCTGCTGCCGGGACACTCATTCAGGGCACGTATTCATACCCTCGTCACGGATAACGGTTGACGAACCCGACCAAGCCTACTGGGTATCAGCCTGCTGGCCTTCCACCGTTGGGTTGATAGCTCAGGAGCGATTTTCAGGGGGCCGGACACATCTGCTCACACCTTACCAGACTCGCTGAGCGCCGGTATCTTCCTTACTCTTCTCCGTCACTGCCTTTACAGACGGGAGTATATCATATTATGGAAAATAAATCAAGACAGTTTCTTAATGGGTTCTGTTCAATCACGGTGGATTCCCTGTTTTGGGTTCATCTCACGCCTAGCCCTTCTGCAGGCTATTCTATCCTTCATTTCTTTGTCGTATTGTGCAGGAGAGAACCACTGATTTATCTTTAGCCATAACTCAGGATTTATGCGAGCAATAAACTTAAGTATGAACCTTCATGAAAGCAATAATACTAGTATTATTGAAACTATATAAAAAGCTATATCAGCACCCATTTTGTGCCTCTCTAGCCAATCCTAAAACATGGTTATCCAAACGCCTAGACTTATGCCCAGTAATAAGATTCTCATTGGTGTACCCCCTTGTTCTATTAGGGGGCATTATACGTTTATAAATTGAGAGACACCAAGACTGAACAGAACCTTTTCATCTAGTATCTTTACATTCAAATTTTGTCATAAAAGGGAGTCGATGATCAGTTCGGCAAGCCTTGTGCGGCTGGCAGGCCTGTGTCCCCTTTTATAGCCAGAATACAGGTAACTCCGACTTGAAGAGTAGTGTCCATTACATGGGCAGGTCATGTGATTTCTCGGGATTAGTCTTGATAGCCTGGACCACCGAAGGGATTAGTGTGCCGGCGCCGAATGACCACGAGCGATAAGACACCACCAAGGACAAAAGCAGCACCCAAACCAGCCCATACCGACACCAGCCACTCGCCTACTCCTCTCGTTTGTCCTACATCAAAAGGTACGGTGTTGATAATATCGTGGGGGAAAATTACCCTGATGTTCAGTCCCGTGTTATCGGGAACTGACCCTGTGGTGAACTCGATTGTTCTATCATCGACTATGCTGCTATGCGCCTCCATCCCGTAGCTATCAATAAATAGTTGGGTAGAGGATACAGGTTCCGGGAGGTGAACAGTCACCTTTGCGCTGCCGATAGCCATGTCACGGTCGCTGAAAATGGCCTGCCAGTAGAGCTGGTAACCATCTTCGTGAAACCACAGCCCACCATGGACAGTATATTTAATCTCGAAGATACGGCTTCCCCCTTTCGTTTCGGGGTACCACCAGCCTATCCAGAGATTATCACCCTCAGTCCAGGTATAGTAAGCGTAGCAGTTTTCATCGGGGAATTCGCCTGCCTTCTGGCAGTCATCTATCCACTGCCTGACGGCGGGGTCCAGTACATAGGGGTGACCATCTTCATAGACCTGTATCGCGTCAATTGAGTCGACTGCATCGAGTGGAATCCAGCGGTAGCCGTAATGAAAATTACCCGACAGGAAGGAGTACTTTTGCGTCTCGGTGATTTCAATGTCGGAGTTGGAGAGGACGTTGATATCTACCATGAGAGAATCAAACGATGCGTCCTGCTCTGTGGCAGCCTGAGCCTGTTGACACAGCGTTAATACTGGGATAGCAATAAAAATTGCCGCGACCAGTAAGCGGCTCATGCGAAACATACCCCCCTTTATGACCACCACAACGTCTTGTAGCAGGACACGAAAAAATACTACTGCCTTAGTGAGGTGTTGTCAAGTTAAGTGATGTCTTAGATATTGCTCGAAAGGATGAATTATGTCTTTGAGGTTGTCGATATAACCACCACTGCTTGCATGCCCCTAAAAAAGACGCGTACCGTGCTCGATATAGTTGTTTGGTTAGGCGATGTCAAGAAAAACCGCCTGTCATCATGTGGCCTGTCTTCCACGCTTTCTTCACTAGTGCTATAATGCCCTCATACATGAACAGCCCATCCGATAAGAGAACCCAGACCATCCGCCGACGAATCCTGAATCTTCACCCCAACGTCTTCTTCCTGGGAGTGGTCAGCCTGCTGACCGATATCAGTAGCGAGATGATTTTCACCCTGGTGCCGCTGTTTCTGCGCAACGTGCTTGGTTCGACGACGACCATCGTCGGGGTTGTTGGTGGCATATCAGAAAGCGCCGATGCCCTCTTCCGCATCGGGAGTGGCTGGCTCAGCGACCGCATCGGGCGGCGTAAGCTCCTGGCAGTGCTCGGCTACGGCATCTCCACCATAGCCAAGCCCTTCATGTACCCGGCAGCCAACTGGGGCTCTGTTCTCGCGGTCCGCTTCGGCGACCGTGTCGGTAAAGGGATACGCAGCTCATCACGTGATGCCCTTATCGCCGACTCCGTAACTGCTGATGAGCGGGGGCGGGGCTTCGGGCTGCACCGGGCGATGGACACCGCCGGGGCTGTCCTCGGTCTGGTGATTGCCGCCATAATCGTCTATCTTGTCCAGGGAGGCGGCGACCAGCTCACTCGCAAGACCTACCACTGGCTGGTCATCGTGGGGGTAGTTCCTGCAGTTGTGGCGGTAATAGTACTCCTTATCTTTGTCCATGAACGAAGACGGCATCGTCCGGCAGGGATAGGTCGCCAGCAATCACCAGCCGGGACCGGCAGCCTGGGGACACGTTTCAAAATATACCTGGCTATCATGGCCCTGTTCACCCTGGGCAATTCAAGCGACTTCTTTGTGATACTGCGGGCCCAGGACATACAGGCGCCCCTCATCCAGGTGGTGGTCATGCTGGTAGTCCATAACGCTGCCTATGCGGCGGTCGCCTGGCCGATGGGGTCGCTTTCCGACCGGCTGGGGAGGAGGCGGGTCATCATCCTCGGCTGGACCGTCTACGCTTTATGCTACCTCGGCTTCGCTCTGGCCACCAGTGTGTGGCAGGTATGGCTGCTCTTCGTCGCCTACGGAATATACTACGGAATCGTCGAGGGGGCGGCCCGCGCCTTTGTCGCCGACCTGGTACCTGCCGAGCGGCGGGGTACTGCCTACGGCCTTTATCACGGGGTGGTCGGCCTTAGCCTGCTGCCAGCCAGTCTAGTCGCCGGCTGGCTCTGGGATACTGTCAGTCCGGCGGCGCCTTTCTACCTCGGGGCCAGCCTTGCCTTTGCCGCCATGCTGGCGCTGGCGACACTCATTAAAGAATAGGTGCATTACTTTAGAGCCGCGTTAGCCAAGCGGTCAGCCTCAGCATTTTGCTCGCGGGGTACACTTGAAATGCTGAAGCCCTCCAGCTTACTCAGAAGCTCCCCCACCCTCAGGTAGAGCGGCCTGAGAGCAGCATTCTTTACCCGGTACCTGCCCTTCATTTGCTTGACCACCAGCTCCGAATCGAGCCGGATATCAACCCGCCGGGCACCCAGCCCGATGGCCTTCTCTAGGGCAGCAATCAATGCCTGGTACTCTGCCTGGTTATTGGTCGCCCGCCCGATGCGCCGGGATATCGAGGCAAGCAGGCGGCCCTGCTCATCCTTTATGGTGGCACCGATGGCCGCCGGACCCGGGTTGTGGCGGGAAGCGCCATCGGCATTTATGATAACTCTATCTGCTGTCATGGTGTTCTATCAGGCAAGGAAGAGGATACGCCCGCAGCTACCACAGCGCACCAGACCACCTCCTCTGACCTGTTGCAACTCAGTGGTCGGCAGCGTTATCTGGCAACCACGGCATGTCCCCTGCTCCACCCTGGCCACGGCCGTCCCTCTCCGCAATCTCAACTGCTCGTAAATTTCAATCGTCTCGGGTACAATTCCTGCCGCCAGCCGCTGCCGCTCATCAGAAAGCTTGACATGTGCAGCCTTGAGCACAGCCAGTTCAGCCGATAGCTTCTCCTGATAGTCGTTCCATTCGGCCTCAAGCCTGCTCCGCTCGTCGGTCAGGTCGGCGATATTTTTAGTGGTAGCCTCAGCCTGGTCCATCGCCTCCAACGCCCTGTCTTCCATTTGAGAACGCCTTGCCTTCAGTTCATCAGCCTCATGCTGGAGATTGGTCAGCTCCTTGGGATTCCGTATCCTGCCGCCGAATAGCTTTTCCTCGACAGCCGCCAGCTTAACTGTCAGGTCCTCTACTTCCCACTCCACGTCATGCTGCTGTCGTTCCAGCTCCTCCAGCCGCTGCTGCGCGGCCTCCAGTTTAGCGCTGACCCGGGCTACTTCCTGGCTTTCTCCAAGCTGACTGCTGACCCGGGCCTGGTGCTGCTGGTTGGCAGCCAGCTCCAGGTCAATCTCTTGTAGCTGATAGAGCTGCTGGGCAATACTCATCCTCTCTCCTTCGGGTATTGTACAACGGCTACATAGCAATATCAATTTCACCAAGGCGCTTACATGATTGACAACATTCTTAGATTATCTTATATATCCATTAGTGACGGCCCCATCCTCTTATTCAATAGGAACATAGGTAACACCTTAGCACAGGCACATAGGTAACACTTTTTGTATTGTACTACTATCCAACCTGACTGGTAGTGCTGGCCCCATCCCCCTGACCCCCTTCCCCAATGGGGAAGGGGACACAGAAAAAGAAGAGGGGCTACACCCCTCTTCGACTCTCCCTCATTTGTACCTGCTCATTTCGCCCACGTTCGATATAGACGACAAAAGAGTGTAGCCACATTAGTACTCATGTTCTATTATATTAACTATACGTTAGCGGGAGCATACCGATGAGGCTATTGAGACTAGCCGTAGAGACACAGCGATGGGACCTGGCTGCCCACACCATTGTCCTGGCAACCGCCAGACTCCTCCGCAACGGAGACAAGCCCAATGCCAGCAAAAGCAAAGAAAAAACGAGGCGCTCAAGAAGGTAACCAGAACGCCAGGAAACACGGATTCTATTCCAGGATTCTGGACGAGGCGGAGCAGCTTGACTTCGAACTGGCCACCGGCGTCGAAGGCATCGACGACGAGATTGCCCTGCTGCGGGTCAAGATAAAGTCGCTCCTGGCGCACGACCCGGAGAACATCAAGCTGATAATGCAGGCCACCAACACCCTGGCACGGCTGGTCAGAACACGCTACAACATCAGCCAGGAAGACAGGAAAGGGCTGAAGGAGGCAATCGGTAATGTCCTCAAGGAGGTCGCCCTCCCGCTCGGTATCGGCATCGGTACGGGACTCGGCAAATAAACCGTCCAGCCCGCTCTCATTACGCCGTCTGCACCCCTACCAGCGTGAGATAGCCCTGGCGATACTTGATAGCGTCTTCGGCAGAAAGGGCTTTACGTTCTCCGTGGAAATCGCCCGGCAGGGCGGAAAAAACGAGCTTTCCGCACAACTCGAACTCCTGTTGCTGACCCTCTACATGGCCGAGGCACAGAACCTGATAAAGTGCTCCCCTACCTTCAAGCCACAGACCGTCATCTCGATGACACGGCTCAAGGACCGGTTGAATGACGCTGGGTTTGGTGGTATCTGGAAGTCGGAACTGGGCTATGTCATCCGGCTGGGGAACGCCAGGGCGATATTCCTCTCGGCGGATGAATCGGCCAATGTAGTGGGCAACACCGCCCACCTCCTCCTCGAAATAGACGAGTCGCAGGACGTCAGTAAGGAAAAGTACACCAAGGAGTTCAAGCCGATGGGGGCCACCACCAACGTCACCACCGTCCACTACGGCACCACCTGGGACGACTCCACCCTGCTGGAGGAGGTCAAGCAGAGCAACCGGGAACTGGAAAGGCGGGACGGTATCAGGCGCCACTTCTGTTACGACTGGCAGGAGGTGGCCCGCTATAATCCCGACTACCTGTCCTACGTCGAAGGCGAGAGAGAGCGGCTGGGGGAGAACCACCCCCTGTTTTTGACACAGTACTGTCTGCAGCCCATCCGGGGCGGCGGTGGATTTCTCTCCGCCCAGCAGCGTGCCCAGTTGAGCGGCAACCACCCCCGGAAACACGCCCCGACTACCGGCGGGGTCTACGTGGCCGGTATCGACCTTGCCGGCGAGGCCGAAGAGGGCGAGGATGCTATATTGAGGTCTATCAAGCCGCGACAGGACTCGACGGTAGTCACCATCGGGGAACTGGACTTTGCGCACGTTAACGAGATAAATAAACAGCCCGGCATCCGGGTCGTCGAGCAATACTGGTGGACGGGACGTAAGCACCCAGAGCTTTACCCCCAGCTCGTTGATATCCTCAAGAACGTCTGGCATTGCCGCCGGGTGGTTGTCGACGCCACCGGGGCCGGACAGCCGGTAGCCTCTTTCCTGAAAAAGACGCTGGGTTCACGGGTTGTCCCCTTTACCTTTACCGCAGCGTCAAAATCACGGCTGGGCTTCGACCTGCTGGCGGCCATCAACTCCGGCCGCCTCAAGATGTACGCCGGTGACGGCTCCCCTGAATATCAGGAGTTCTGGCAGGAGATGGAGACGGCCAGGAGTCACTACCGTCCCAACCAGACGATGAACTTCTACGTCGACCCTGCCCGGGGCCACGACGACTTCCTCATGAGCCTAGCGCTGCTGGTAGAAGCGGCAAACACGTATTCTCCGAGGGGGGCGAGGGGAAGGGATACAGCATAAGACGCTTGTCGAGCATCACTCAGCCGTGGTATCTTGACAAAGCGGGTATTCTGTTGTAGCTTCTTGTTCAAAGCGACAACGTACCAGGAATAAAAGGGGGACAAATGAAAGCCAGGATAATCACAGCGTTATTAATGCTGGCTGTACTGGTCTCTTGTATTACGACCTGCAAAACCAAAGGGGGCTATCTGGTAAACGTAATGAAGCTGGCGCCTGAAAATGCCGGGGCGGTTTACTGCACAGAAATTAAAGCCTGGGCAGAAGACCCTGATTTGAGTTTCGCATATGACGAAATGATTAGCGGTCTGGGTTACGTGATACCTTTTGTAGAAACCTCGGATATCTCAGTATATGCCGAATTTGATATTGACTGGGGACCAATAATTGTGTTGTTCGGCGACTTTAACCTCAAAGATGTCCGCGATGCCTTGACTGAGGAGGATTATGTCGAAGGTGAATACAAGGGTATAGAAATATGGACGGATGACTACGACGACGCAGTATCCTTCATAGACAATATGATTGTCTATGGCTATAAAGACTCAGTCGAGGCCTGTATTCGCGTCTACAAGAACGAGGAGTCATCTCTGTATGACAATGAAGATATGAAGGTAGTGGTGGACAAACTGCCCGCCGCTATCGTTCAAATGGTGTTCGGGCCAGATGAAATGTACAGTATTGAAGTCCTGTCCGGTAGCATCTGTTGGAGAAATTCGACCAGTGGTGACGAAGTACTGGATATATCGGGCTGGTTAAAATTTGACAGTGAGGCGAGTGCCGAAGCTGCTATGGAAAACATCGAAGATGATTTAAGCTGGGAATTAGTTGTCACCGTTACTGATGCCCGTCTGAGCGGTCAGTTCATAGAAATAACCGGTGAGATGGAAATACCTGAGTTTTGATACCTTAGCGCATTTTTCAAGGATTAAGGAGGAACAAATGAAAGCGAGAATAATCACGGTGTTATTAATGCTGGCGGTACTGGTCTCTTCTATTACAGCCTGCACCACCAAAGACGACTTCCTGGTAAAGGTAATGAAGCTGGCGCCTGAAGATACCTATAGCATTGACTGCACGGATATTGAGGCCATGGCTAATGACACCGAATTTGCATACATGTATGATTACTTCATTGATTACCTTCAGTACTACCTGTTAGGTATAGACATCTCTGATATCTCTGCCTTTGGCTATATCATAACTGACTTGGACTCTATATATGTATTGATGGGTGACTTTGCCCTTGAAGATATCCGTAACATCCTGATAGATGAGGGGTATATGGAAGGCGAATACGATGGGGTAGAAGTTTGGACGGATGACTACGAAGACGCCGTAGCCTTCATAGGCAATATTATTATCGGTGGCTACACAGACACGGTGGAAGCCTGCATCCGCGTCCATAAGAACGAGGAGCCCTCAATGTATGACAATGATGATATGAAATCAGTAGCGGACAAGCTATCCTCTGGCGTCGTCAGCATGGTGTTCGGGTCGGATTTTACGTATGGTATTGAAATTCTAGCCGGTGGAGTCTGCCTGCGAAACCAGCACCACGACGATGAAGTGCTGGACATTACAGGCTGGTTGAAATTTGATAGTGCTGCGAGTGCCGAAGCTGCCCTTGAGGATGCTGAAGACCATTTTGGACACGAATTCGATGCCATCAACATTAGCAGTCAGCTGAGGGACCAGTTCATAGAACTAACCGGTGAGGTGGGAATACCTGAATATTGAAGTTGCATTCCTCCAGTTGACACCCCCCTGTCTTCCGCTATAACATTGACTACCCCTGTGTCGCTTCGCTAGGGAGATAGTGTGTTATGGCAGACAGCAAGAAGATAGCCGTTATCGGCTTCGGCAACATCGGTAGTGGCGTTGTTGAGGCGCTCTATCAGAAAGAGTTCGCTGGCCTGGAGCTGGCGAAGGTGGTCGATATTGACCTGGAAAGGCCCCGCCCTGTCACCCTGCCGACGGACTACCTCTCTACTGACTGGCAGGCGGTCATCAGCGACCCTGAAATCGATATCGTCGTCGAGCTAATCGGTGGCATTGAGCCGGCGGCAAGCATCCTTTTGCAGGCCCTCAAAAACGGCAAGGACGTGGTCACCGCCAACAAGATGCTGCTCGCCCAGAAGGGGCAGGAGATTTTCTCGCTGGCTTCCGAATTAAAGCGCCGGGTCGGTTTCCGGGCGAGTTTCGTCGGCTGTCATGCCCTCATCCATGAGTTCCAGCAGGCCGGGGTCTCTGCCAAGAAGTACCGGCGCATCTACGCCATCCTCAACGGCACCTCCAACTATATCCTTTCCACCATGACGCAGGAGGGAACGGAGTTCGAGGCGGTCCTCAGAGAAGCACAGGAAAAGGGGCTAGCCGAAAGCGACCCGTCCGATGATGTCGACGGTATGGATACAGCCAATAAGATTCGTATCCTCCTTAACCTGATTACCAATTCCTACCAGACGGTAGCACCCTTCCCCATCGAGGGTATCAGGAATGTCACACCCCAGGACATACAGTACGCCGATGAACTGGGGTATTCCATCAAGCTGGTCGGCGTCATCGAGCAGAGCAATGGCGTTTTCAACGTCGCCGTGCACCCGGCACTGGTACCGCAGGCGTCTCTCCTCGGCTCCCTCCAGGGGGCCTACAACGGCACCGAGCTCGAAGACGAGTACGGGGTGGTCTCCGGCTTTGTCGCCCCGGGCGCCGGGGTGCGCCCGACCACCGATGCCATCATCAAGGACCTGCTTGATATCGCCGAGGGGAGAGAACTGCCCATGCCCAGTTCCGCCGAGGAGCTGACTCTGGGTAATACCGAAGACGCCCAGAGGCGCTACTAC
This sequence comes from uncultured Dehalococcoidales bacterium, assembly GCA_964611805.1. Taxonomy (GTDB): domain Bacteria; phylum Chloroflexota; class Dehalococcoidia; order Dehalococcoidales; family Fen-1064; genus W589. Next base: position 11,222 of record CAZTBG010000037.1, read on the forward strand.
CTCAGGTTCAGCGCTCTCGACCAGGCGGGGGTCCTTGCTCAGATATCCGGCATTTTCGGGAAGTATGGCATCAGCATTGCCGCCGTCATTCAGAAAGAGGCGGTCTCCAAGGACTTTGTCC
>CAZTBG010000037.1:11442-21620 GCA_964611805.1 uncultured Dehalococcoidales bacterium
GGCATCAGCATTGCCGCCGTCATTCAGAAAGAGGCGGTCTCCAAGGACTTTGTCCCTCTGGTGATGACCACCCACCTCGCCCGCGAGGGAAACGTGCAATCAGCGCTACGGGAAGTAGACCAGCTTCAGGTAGTCCGGGCAAAGACCCGGATTATTCGCATCCTCAACGCCGACACCTAGTAGCAAGTCCCCCCAAGCATAGTTTTATTTGCATTTGGTTTTTCCGTCATTGTGAGTGACCGGCCTACCATAGTCCCGGAGGGACGGCGGGCAGGAGCGAAGCAATCTTGCCAGGTGTAGAAATGAGATTGCTTCGGGGGCTCAAGCCCCCTCGCAATGACACACTACTACTGTTTTCTACTTGATAGCAACCGAAACCAAACAGAACTCCAACCGGCTATCATTGACGGCCTACACTGATTCGTGTAAAATCTAGTCATGAGCAGTCGTTCCGATACGAAAAAACGCCCGCAGTGGGACGGGACTCACATCCGCGCCCTGAGGAACCATCTGGGAATGACCCAGCAGGAGATGGCCGACAGACTGGGCACACGCCAGCAAACGATAAGCGAATGGGAGAAGGGCCTGTACCGCCCACGCGGTGCTTCCTCGACCCTGCTCACTATCGTCGCTGAAAACGCCCGGTTCAAATATAAGCCGGAATCCAAAGTCCGGAAAGAATGAATGCTCGGCCTCGAAGTCACGTTTAGTCCTTCTGGTGCAGCCAGTTATCCTCCGGTAGTTGAGACAATATAACATGAATGTAGGTGTATGCAAGCTCAATCTCCGCCTGCCGGAAAACGCGTCCCTCAAGGACAAGAGACGCATACTGAAGTCGCTCATCAGCCGGGTGTCAAATAAATTCAATGTTGCCGTAGCCGAGGTTGACAACGGAGACCTGTGGCAGCTGGCCACCATCGGTATCTGCTGCGTCAGCAATGACCGCCGCCATGCCAATGAGATTATGTCAAGAGTGGTCGCCTTCATTATGAACAACCACCTCGACGCCGAGATTCTTGACTACGAGATAGAGATTATTGCGGTCTCCTGACGCCCGGTGACCGTAAGGAGTTAGCGAGAGCCACATATGGATGCTTCGGCGTTCCTTCAGTATCTTACCACCCTGCCCGGTTACAGTGACCAGATTGCCCATATTGAGCACATCCCGCCCCGCAAAGCTATTACCGGGAAGCTGGACAAGGGTTTGTCGGACAGCCTGCATGACCGCCTCTCCGAGCGCGGTCTCCTTCCTTTATATCGTCATCAGGCGGAAGCAATAAACCACGCCTGCCGCGGGCAGCACGTAATGGTAGCCACCTCCAGTGCCAGCGGTAAGACCCTCTGCTACAATGTACCGGTACTGGAAGCACTCCTGACCACGCCAGAAAGCCGCGCTCTCTACCTCTTCCCCACCAAAGCCCTTGCCCAGGACCAGCTACGCAGTCTGCGTGAACTCTGTTACCCTGACCTTGCCACCACCACCGACTTCAGCACGTTCGACGGTGACACTCCATATATTGAGCGGGCGGACATCAGGAAACAGGCCAGGATAGTGCTCACCAACCCGGACATGCTCCATATTGGTATCCTACCCAATCACCAACAGTGGTCGCGGCTGCTGCGCAACCTGAGGTTCGTGGTCGTGGACGAGGCCCACATCTATCGTGGCGTCTTCGGCTCTCACCTGGCCGGTATCCTGCGCCGCCTGCGCCGGTTGTGCCACCTCTATGGCTCAGAGCCACAATTCATCTGCTCTTCGGCCACGGTAGCTAACCCTGCTGAACATGCCGAAAGACTGACGGGCCTGCCCTTTGTTGTCGTCGACAACGACGGTTCTCCCCACGGGGGTAAGGAATTCGTCTTCTGGGACCCACCAATCATCGACCCCGTCCGGAGCACCCGACGCAGCGCCAACACCGAGGCGACCAACCTGTTCACCGAGCTGCTCCAGCAGGGCATTCGCAGCCTGACCTTCGCCCGCACCCGCCGCCTCACCGAAATTATCTACTCGTATTCACGAGACAGACTGGCTACTGCCGACCCGGTACTGGCCGGGCGAATCAAGCCCTACCGTGCCGGATACCTCCCCGAGGAGAGACGGCAGATTGAGCAGGAACTGTTCAACGGACAACTCCTCGGCGTGGTCGCCACCACTGCCCTGGAGCTGGGCATCGATATTGGTGGTCTGGATGCAACGGTGCTCACCGGCTATCCGGGCAGTATCGCCAGCACGTGGCAACAGGCTGGCCGGAGCGGCCGGGGTAAGGAAGGCTCACTCAGTTTTCTCATCGGTCTGGACAATCCCCTCGACCAGTACTTCATGCGGCACCCGGACTTCTTTTTCCAGAAGAACTATGAAAACGCCCTGGTCAACCCGGACAACCCGTATATCACGAGGGCCCACCTGCTCTGTGCTGCCTGGGAATCACCCCTGAGTAACCGGGACGAGATATTCTTCGGACCTGCCCTGCACCGGGAAACAGCCGAACTGGAGAAACGCGGTTTACTCCGGCAGCGCCGTAACAAATGGTACCCGGCGACTGCCATTGCCCATCCGGCTCACAGTATCAATATCCGCTCCACCTCCAGTGATAACTACAACATTTTCGATACCTCCACCGGCTCCCTGCTGGAGACCGTGGGCGATAATACAGCCTTCTTTGAGATTTACCCGGGGGCCATCTATCTCCACCAGGGGGAGTCTTACCTGGTCACCGAACTGGACCTGGCCACCCGTACCGCCTATGCCAGCCCGACCAACGCCAACTACTACACTCAGGGCAAGGAACTGACTGACCTGCGTATCGTTAAAGTCAGGCACGAGAAACGCACCCGGAGGGCAATGGCCTATCTTGGTGAGGTGGAGGTCACCACCAGCCTAGTCGGCTTCAGGAAGAAGGCCCAGTTTACCGACGAAGTAATTGGTGAAGAGCCGCTGGACTTGCCACCGCAGCACTTCCCCACCGTAGCACTCTGGTTCGACCTTCCGGACAGTGCTATCGCCCGGCTGGAGCAGGAGCATCTGGACTTCGCCGGAGGACTACATGCCGCCGAGCATGCCGCCATCGGCATTCTACCCCTGTTTGCCCTGTGCGACCGTAATGACATCGGTGGTGTCTCGACACCGCTCCATCCGGACACCGGACAGTCCCAGATATTCATCTATGATGCCCACCCCGGAGGCATTGGCATCGCCGAGAAGGGTTATGAGCTGATAACGCAACTCTGGGATGCCACCCTCAAGACAATCACCGAGTGTCCCTGCCTGGAGGGATGCCCCAGTTGCATTCAGTCCCCCAAGTGTGGCAATAATAATAAGCCCCTGGATAAAGAGGCAGCTAAGGCGTTGTTGGAGGGCTTGCTGTATACAACTATTGACCTCAGGAAGGAAAGATAATTGGTAATTTCGGTTGACCCGGTAGCATTCACCATCGGTTCGGTAAGCGTCCGGTGGTATGGTATCTTCATTGCCCTGGCCATTGTCTGGATAGTTATCTGGATGATATGGCAGAAGAAACGCGGGGCAAAATTCACTTACGACACCATATTTACCGGCGCTCTGGTAGGTATCCCTTCCGGTGTCATCATCTCGAGGCTACTCCATGTGCTCGACAACATTGTAGTTGCCTGGCAGCACCCGGAGCTTGTTGCTACCGGTCAGGTAATTGATTATCTCCATGAGCCAGGGAAAATCATCGGTTTTGCGGGACTGACCGCCTATGGGGCTGTGCTCGGGGCCGCCCTGGGTATCTGGATTTACTGCAGAATCACCAAGCTGGATATGCGCTACGTCAGCCACTACATCGCACCGGCCGTAATCTCCGCCCAGGCTATCGGCCGGATTGGCTGCACCCTAAACGGCTGCTGCTACGGCATCGCCTGCTCTCTTCCCTGGTGCGCTAAATGGACTGATCCCGATAGCCTGGGGCCTTCAAACATAGCCGTGCACCCCACCCAGATTTACGAGATAATCTATGACCTGATAATATTCGGCGTACTATGGAAGCTGATGAGCAAGGTCCGGCCTGACGGCACACTGTTCCTTATTTATCTCGCCCTCTATTCCGCCTACCGGGTTGGCATTGACTTCCTACGTCCCGTAAACCCGTTCCTCTTCGGGCTGGGCCAGGCCCAGGTTATCGGCATCATCGTGCTGGCAATCACCATCCCGGTACTGGTCCGCCGCTGGCCGTGGTCTAAAAAAGAAGAAACATCACAACATGAACTGGAGGTATCGTAATGGATTGGGACATTTTTAGTATTACAACAATCGTCATCTGGACAGGTAGTTTCGTGGTTGTAACAGTCGACTCCGTAATGCAAGGCATCAGTCCCTGGTTCTGGCGTTTTGCTGGGCTCTTCGGTGGGCCATTTACACTGCTCGCTTATAGCCTCATCCGTGAACGGGGCAAAGAAAAGAGTTAGAACCAATAACCGCTGACCAACCCCTGGTTGAGCCTTTTCAACCAGCCGCAGCAAAGTCCAGAAGATTGAGGCGTAACATTAGCTGCCCGCTCCAGTGGTCAATCTCCACATTGTAAACAATATCCAGCAGAGCAGCAATCTCTGGCTGGTCAGCACCCATGCTAAAACCGACTGCGTCCCACGTAATACCACCCTGTTTCAGCTTGAGCCTGAGGTGGTCCCCGTTGCTGCCCATCGTACGGCAGTCGACCACCTCCACACCACGACTGAGAAAGGTAGGTAGCGGATTACCCTGCCCGAAGGGGGCCAGTTGCTGTATTGACTGGTAGGCACCCCCGGCAATATCCACCAGGGTAACCTCGGCATCAATATCCAACCGTGGCCGCAGGTCGACCCCGGCCAGTTCAGTGGCTGCCATCTCCAGCAGCCTTTCCCGTAAGACAGGCAGGTTCCGGGTGGGCAGAACGAAGCCAGCCGCCCGCGCATGGCCGCCAAAACGAGTAAAAAGGCCGCTGCACCGCGTCAGGGCCTCAATAATATTAAACTCGGAGATGCTGCGGCAGCTCCCGGTGCTTATCCGCCGGCCAACCCCAACAACGATAGCCGGCCGATAAAATTCCTCCGAAAGTCGACCAGCCACCAGCCCGGCAATACCGGCGGGATAGCTTTCGTCACCTACCATCAGCAGAGGCAAAACACCACGCTCCAGCACCTGCTCCTTCGCCCTGGCAGTGGCCTTATTCGTTAACTCCTGGCGCTCCACGTTCTTCTTCTCAAGCCAGGCAGCCAGCTGCTGTGCCCTCTCTGGTGAGTCGGTCATCAGCAACTCATAACTCGGCAACGCGTGGTCCATACGGCTGGCGGTGTTCAAGCGGGGAGCGATGACCCAGGAAATATTCTCCGAAGCAACCTTACCGACAGTTAATCCTGACTGGTCTATCATTTCCCTGAGGCCAAGACGGGGGGCGGTGTTCATTATCTCCAGGCCCCGCTTCACCAGGTAACGGTTCTCGCTGAGGAGCGGCGTCATATCAGCCACCGTCCCCAGGGCTACCAGGTCCAGCAAGCTGTCAAGGTGTCTCTCCCGTCCGATACTGCACAGGAGTGCCTCGAGCAACTTATAGGCAACACCCACCCCGGCTAGCTCTGAGAAGGGGTATTTCGAACCCGGCAGCTTCGGGTCCACCACCGCCACCGCCGGAGGGACATCATCCAGCGGGGTATGGTGGTCGGTAATTACGACATCAAGTCCCATCCGGCGGGCCTTCTGGACCTCAGACAGGCCCGTCACCCCGCAGTCAACGGTGATGACCAGATTTACCCCTTCCTCATGGAGCTGCTGGAGGACATGAGCCCTCAGCCCGTGACCCTCACCAAGGCGGCTCGGTATATAGGGAACGGCCCTGCCCGCAAGAAAGCCCAGACCCTGGATGAGGAGTGCTGTCGCTGTAATACCATCGGCATCAAAGTCGCCGTAGACGGCGATGTTTTCTCCTGAATGCAGAGCACTGTAGTCCCGGGTGTCCGCCTGGTGCATATCCGGGAGCTAAAAGGGGTCGGCAGTCAACCTCTTATCAGCAGCGAGGAACGGTTCCAGTTTGGACAGGTCGGTAAGACCGCGGTTAAAAGCCAGCTGCGCCACCAGAGGGGACAAATCTGAGATGCCGTGCAGGAGTTGACCTGGAATACGCGGCAGCAGATTCCAGCGCTTACGGTTCAAACCTACGCCCCACGGAATTCCTGGAAAACAAGCACGGAATTATGCCCGCCGAAACCGAAAGAGTTGGACATGGCAGCCGAGACCTCAGCCTGACGGGCCTGATTCGGCACATAGTCGAGGTCACAGTCCGGGTCCGGCGTAGTATAGTTTATCGTCGGCGGTATTATACCAGTCTCGATTGCTTTGATACAGACCAGCCCTTCGACAGCGCCGGCTGCTCCGAGGAGATGCCCTGTCATTGACTTCGTGGAGCTTATCGGAACGCGGTAGGCATAGTCCCCGAAGACACTCTTAATCGCCATCGTCTCTATCCTGTCGTTCAGCGGGGTCGAGGTACCATGGGCGTTAATATAGTCGATATCAGTCGGTTCCAGTCCGGCTTTGCGCATTGCCATCTTCATCGCCCTGGCAGCACCCTCGCCATCTTCGGCCGGTTGGGTGATGTGAACAGCGTCACTGCTGGCACCATAACCTGTGATTTCAGCCAGAATATGAGCCCCCCGCTCCTGGGCATAGGCAAGGTCCTCCAGGACAAAGACAGCCGCCCCCTCGCCAATAACAAATCCGTCACGTTCAGCGTCAAAGGGGCGCGATGCCTTTTGTGGGGGGTCATTATGATTAGAGAGAGCACGGTTAGCAATAAAACCAGCAACCCCTATCGGTGTGATTATCGACTCGGTGCCGCCGGCAAGCATCGCCCGAGCATCACCGCGCCTGACAATCTCATAAGCCGTGCCAATGGCGTCGGAGCCGCTGGAACAGGCAGATGTAGGACAGAAGTTCGGCCCCCTGGCTCCCAATGTTATCGATACCTGGGCCGAGGCCATGTCGGCAATCATCATCGGCACCAGAAAAGGGCTTACCCTGTCCGGCCCGCGCTCGAGGAGGATGCTTAACTGCTCGGACAACGTCATCAGCCCCCCGATACCACTGCCTATCAATACACCGACATTATCCCGAATGCCGTCGTTAATCTCGAAACCGGCATCCTGTACTGCCTGCATAGCAGCAGCCACCGCCAGCTGAGAAAAGCGGTCCATACGGCGGGCTTCCTTACGCCCGATGTAGTCAGTCGGCTCAAACTCCTTGACCTCGCCGGCAATTCTCGTTTCAAAACCTTCCGCATCAAACTGCGTGATGTAGTCGATACCGGATTTTCCAGCAATCAGCCCCTCCCAGGTAGTCGCCACATCCAGACCCAGCGGTGTAACAGCACCTAAACCAGTAACGACAACCCTATTCACGGAAACATCCACCAACGTTGCCCTCCTTTGAAAACACCATGCAGTTTGCTGTTAGTGAATTAGGGCAAGTATAATGGATTATCCAGTAAATAGTCAATCCTAGCCACCTGCTAACTGCTGGCATCGACCGGACAGGAGTCTAATCGCTCAGATAGTGATAGGTAACGATGAAGGTTACTCTCGAAACCCTGGGTTGCAAGTTAAATCAGGCAGAGACAGAGCTTCTCGCCAGGGGGCTCGCTGAGGCCGGGTACGAACTGGTCTCCGGCGTCGGTGAGGCCGATATCTATATCCTCAACACCTGCACCGTGACTCACACCGCTGATAGTAAGGCCCGCCACCGGCTGAGACAGGCCCGCCACCGCAATCCGGACGCCCTGATAATAGCCACAGGATGCTATGCCCAGCGGGCACACCAGGAATTAGCCCGCGTCGGTGGCGTAAACCTGATTGTCAACAATGACGAAAAAGGACAATTGCTCCGTATAATTGAGGAAGCGCATGGTCATGTTCGTCCGGCCTATTCCGAGAAAGAAACCACGAAGCCCCGGCCTTCGGCCTCCAGGACGCGCACCTTTGTCAAGGTACAGGATGGATGCAGTACCCCCTGCTCCTACTGCGTTGTTCCCCTGGTGCGCGGCAGGGAGACCAGCCTGCCAGCCAGTGAGGTTATCAATGAGATTAACCGCCGCATTGCCGACGGCTACCAGGAGGTAGTGCTTACCGGGACCAAGATAGGCACTTACCACCACGACGGAATCAAGCTCAAAGGGCTGCTGGAGCGTATCCTGGCGGAGACTGGCATTCCGCGATTGAGACTGTCCTCACTTCAGCCCCGGGAGATTTCCACCGGTCTGCTCGGCCTCTGGGCCGATGACCGGCTCTGCCCGCACTTTCACCTCTCCCTTCAGAGCGGCAGCGACCCGGTTCTGGCCCGCATGAAACGTCGCTACCGCACCGCGGAGTATGAACAGGCAATCTCCCTGGTTCGCAAGAGTGTACCTGACGCTGCGATAACCACCGATATTATTGTCGGCTTTCCCGGTGAGACCGACAACGAGTTCGAAGAGAGCTACCACTTCTGCCGCCGCATGGAGTTCGCCCGGATTCACGTCTTCCCCTTTTCATCACGCTCGGGCACGGTAGCCGCACGAATGCCCGCCCAGATAGATACCAAGACAAAGAAGCAACGCTCTGATAGCATGCTCACTCTGGCAGAAGAGAGCGCCCGGGACTTTCGGCAACGCTTCTCCGGCAGGACAATGACGGTCCTCTGGGAGCAGCGCACCGGTGAGGGTATCTGGTCCGGCGTCACGGGTAACTATATACGGGTATTCGCCGAGAGCAAAGAGGACTTGAGCAACCGGCTAATGCCAGTGAAGCTGGCCTAGCTCTAAAGCAGTCAGGAGAAAACAAATGGGTGAAAGCGAACACTTTCTTGACCTCTTCTTCAATCCGAAGAGTGTCGCCGTAGTGGGTGCCAGCCGCAATCAAGAAACAGTTAACTACTACCTTGTATCAAACCTGGTCAACCTGGGCTTTCCCGGCAAGGTCTACCCGGTCAATCCAAACGCCACCGAGATAATGGGGTTAAAAGCCTACCCCCGTGTCACCAGCATCGAAGATAGCGTTGAACTGGTCGTGATATCGGTCCCGGCGAGGATAACTCTGGATATCGTACGCGACTGCGTCGCCAAGAAAGTGAAAGGCATCACCATCATCGCCGGCGGCTTCTCCGAGACCGGTACCGAAGGTCGGCAAATGCAGGACGAGATACGCCGTCTGCTACGAGAAAATGGTATCCGTGCCATCGGTCCGAATGCGCTGAGTCCGATAAACTCAGCCAACAACTTCGTCGTTGGCTTTCGTCCCACCAGTAAGCTACCGCGGGGTGGACTTTCCTTCATCTTTCAGTCCGGCCTTTACCAGCCCCGGCTCGAATGGCTCCTCAACGAGTTTCACCTGAATATGGCAAAACTGATTGACCTCGGCAATAAGATGGACATTAACGAGGTTGATGCCCTTGAATACCTGGCACAGGACGAAGACACCACCGTGATTGCGATGCACCTGGAGAGCATCGCCGGCGATGCCCGGAAATTTATGCGCATCATGAAGGAAATTACCCCTAAGAAACCTGTCATAGTCCTGAAATCAGGCAGGACTACTGCCGGGGCAAAAGCCGCCTCCTCACACACCGCCGCCATCATCAGTTCAAGTGACGCCGTCATCGACGCTGCCTTAAAGCAGAGCGGGGCAATTCGCGTGTCCGGCCTCGATGAGTTCTTTGACCTGGCGAAAGCCTTCGAGTACCTGCCGCTGCCACGCGGCAATCGTGTGGCCATCACCAGCTACTCCGGCGGTGAAGGCGTCTTCACTACCGACTGCGCCCAGCTTCAGGGCCTGGAACTGGCTGAACTGAGCGCGGAGACCCACAAAAAGCTCAGCAAGGTCTTCCCACCCTGGGAGATTCCGATAAACCCTTTCGATACTGGCGTCGCCGGCCAGTTCCACAGCTTTGACGTTGTTAACCGTTTCGTTGAGGCCATAGTTGACGACCCCAATGTCGACTGTGCGGCAGTCCAGATTGGCGCACCGGCACAGATAGCAGCGTCCTCCACCGGCAACCAGCTGCTCAAGCCATACACCGACCTCATTGCCAGGGGCAAGCCGGTGGCCATCTGGGGGATGGACCCGGCTGTCAGCGCGGGCATGACCAAAGACCTGGAAGCCCACCGGATACCCTTTTACCCCTCGGCAGAGCGGGCGGTGCGGGCGCTGGGGGCGCT
>CAZTBG010000038.1:0-21101 GCA_964611805.1 uncultured Dehalococcoidales bacterium
GTGACGCTGGTACAGGTAGGCACTGGTGAGGAGAAGGAGACCTAGGCCTATGAAGGCGATAATACGATAAACCTGTTCCAAAGCAAAGACGTCATAGACGAAGACCTTGACTATGGGTATCACGAGTAAGCCTAAAGCAGCTAGCCTTACCAATCGCAAACGTCTGGTTATTCCAATCACGAGGAGTATTACAGCATAGCCTGCCCAGAGTCCTGTAAGGGAGAGGTTCCGGGCGCTTCGGAGGCTGTCTCTGGTGGTCCAGTCTGTCGTCGTACTTAGCTGTTTCGTGAAGTAATCCCAGACCTCCACACTTAAAAGCCATAGAGTAAAGAAATTGGCAACTCCAATGAAAATGGGGTAGACAGACCAGGCAGTTTGTTCTCGCTCCGCCAAGTCCTCTCCGTATCTCCATAGTAGATAACCGGCAACGTACATGGCAGCTATACCAGCCAGAAAAGCCAGGAAGCGCTCATTGATTACAGGTGTATAAGTACTTAGGTTCACAGTGGTATCAAAGAACAGTAACCGAATAGACATCACAGCAAAAACTGCATAGCTAGAAATACGAAGCAGAGGCATCCGAAACTTTAATGAAAGCCATATAAGGATGGTGCCTTGAGTAGCCCAGGCCATTGTCGTCCATGCTTTGTCCCCTAACTGGACAGGTATGGCTACTGTTAAAAAGAGCAGGGCAATACCCAGGGTGAAGAAGGCGAGTCTGACATTCTCGGTACTTTTTCTGATGATAGCATAGGCCAGACCACCGTAGAAAAGGGTGAGTAAGAAAGAAAAGCCACCGAGCCACTCACGCAAATCACTCCACATCAATCCGTAGCTAATCCCGAAATAGGCGACGGCGTTGATAGACATCAATATGTAATCAAACTCCCGGGATACTCGGCGCCAGATAATGTGATATAGCGTGGTTGCTGCTACAAAAATAAGGAAGATGATGGTCAGGCTCCCCATGGAGGTCAGCAGAGTGACCTCGTCGCCAAAGCGGTTGTACCATACCCCGAATACTATCAGGGAGCCAGCGAGTGCTATGAGAGTGAACCAGCGCCAGTTACGGAAGGTAGACAACCAGAGGACTCCCAAGTCTACCACCATTGTATAGACCAAGAGCCAGAAGCTCTGAGTGGGCTCCACAGTGCTGCTGGTATCAGCTTCTCCAGTGATAGTCACTGAGAGAATTAATGGTGCAATGAAGGCACCAATAATACCTATGATAGCCAGGGCCATTGAGTTGTAGCTCAGTGCCAGCAACGTTGAACCTACGCTAATCAGCAGTAATAACGCGACCGCCGGATAAAAACCGATTAGGCCAAACATGGTATAGGCAGCAAAGACAGAAAGGTAAAGAAGGGCGATACCGCCACCGTTAATGGCTTGAGCAAAAATCGGGTATTTTTTTCTCCAGTAGTAACCGCCGCCAAGCATAACCAGACCGCCTGCTCCGCCCAGAATAACTCGTGCGGTGGGGCCGAGCCAGTTCTCGTCGAAAGCATATTTAAGGAAGAAGCCCACCCCAATGATAAGAGCCAGAACCCCTATTCTGGCAAGCCAGCTTCCTCCCAAAATCTGTTCCCATTCTTGCTCTACGAATTTCGTTGGTCGACGTCTCGGCGGTGCAGGGGGTGTTACTGCCGGAGCAACTGGTGCTGGCTTGGGTGGTGGAGCTGCTGTCTGGGCAGGGATTACTATCTCTAGAGGAGAAGGCCTCAGCTCTGGTCGCGGGGTAGAAATTCCTTGCATGCGTTCCAGGGCAACCAGGCGCTCTTGCATCAGTGCAATCAGTTGTCCCAGACGGCTAATCTCCTCTCGGAGTGACTGTGCCTCTTCGGGGGACACTTCTTTATCACCTGGTATGGTTCCCACGGGTGGTTCGATATCAGGTGCTGGAAGAATAGCGCCGCAGAAAATGCAGAAACGGTTTTCTGGATTATTCTCTTTTTTGCAGTTGGGGCACTGCAATGTACACTCTCCTCTTATTTCTTAGGTTCCACCTTAACCACATGGGTGCTAGCAATCTTATCGTGCCAGCCCTGTTTTTGTTCGTCAAGAGCAATCCATAGATAGCCTAGACAGAAAGCGATAGTAGAGACTAATTTCCCCAGGATTTCTCGGAGTGCGGCGAGCCCAAGTCCCGGTTTATCACCTTGGACATTCACTACTTTAATACCAACTGCCATCTTGCCTGGAGTCTGCCCCTTTAGCCCAGTGAAGAGCCAGTAATACAGCCAAGGCAGAGGGAGCCAGAAGGTGGCGAAAACATATGAATATCGATATTCTATTGTTTCGGTACGCAGTAAGAAGAAAAAAAAATAAGCGACAGCTTGTATTATTATTGTATCTATTATGTATGCGGCAAAGCGTATCCAGAATCCCGCGTATTCAACGGATACCGCTGGTACTATCTGAGAGGGAGCGGGCATTGCTTCTGGTACAACTGACTCAACCGTGGTGGCCAGAGCAGCACCGCAGCTACCGCAGAAGCTCGCTTCCAGAGGATTGTCCTGTCCACAGACTTTGCATTTCATCGTTGTGTTACATTCCAAAGGAACGTCAACGTACGAGTTAGAGTCCACATTCTAGCGGTAAACTGGAGTGATGTCAAGTGGTGTTGAATTGCATATTGCGTCTGAATATCAGGGATTCATTGGAGGCATAGAATTTAGCGTGATATTCAGTTAGGCGGTCTATGAGTTAACGGCTTCCGTCCTGAAGCGCTGGCCCAGAGCCGCTAAGGTCCGGTAACTCTCTATCTGGTTCTGCTGCTCTGCTTTACTCCATCCCAGGAGCAGACCCATTTCCCGGGCTACCGTCTCGACAGCATCGAGGCCCTGGGATTGCCCCAGCCCGATATTGGTGCAGCATAGTAGGAAGTCGCTCAGGGTCAGGGCTTCCTCTCCATCAACAGCGTATTTAATCTGGGCCAGAATATCCGGGCAACTGGCAGCAATCGGCTGTCCCAGCCGGTTATCTGCATGTACGTAGTCCAGTACCGAGGAAAACCTTGAACCATATAGGGTGGCCAAATATTTAACCGTTTCTAAGGGCAGGCCGCTCTGTTGGGCAGCTTGTTCTATCTCTTGAGGAGGGACGGCTGGTGCTCCGGGAAGCGAGGTATCTGCTGTAATACAGGGAGCTCGCACGTCGAATTTTTTACAGACCAGGTCTAACACTTCCTCGGCTATGGCACGATAGGCTGTTATCTTTCCACCCAGCACGGTGAGAAAACCTTTGATGGCGCTTTTTTGCTCATGGTCCACGAGTTTATGTGCCCGTGAGGTGTCGGATGCCGTCTTGTCACCTGAGGCGACCAGAGACCTTAAGCCGGCCATGGCATAGTAGATATCGTCCTGTCCGAACTGGGGGAAGTAGTGACGCATTTCTGTTACCAGATATTTCACATCTGAGGCGCTGGCGTATATGGAATCCAAATCGTCGGTGTAGTCAGTATCGGTAGTGCCAATCAGGGAGTAGTCCCACAGGGGGATTACAAAGAAAAGACGGCCATCGCTCTTGGCGAACAGTACCAGAGCGTTATTGGAGACCTTCTTGGTCAACAGATGAATACCTTTAGTCCTGCGCAGTCTGTCTTTACCGATAATGCTGAGCTTGTCCCACATCAGGTCTGCCCAGTGTCCCCCGGCATTGACTACCATACGCCCACTGGCGACGTAATTTTCTCCGGTGAATGTATCTTTTATCTCGATTCCATGCACGGTGCCATCTTTAGCCAGCAAATTTGTGGCCGCAGCGTGGTTCAGGATGCAAGCACCATTCTCGGCAGCAGACAAGAGATTCTCCAGACAAAGCCTCTCCATGAACTCTGCCTGACAGTCGTAGTAAAGAAACGAAGCTACGAGCCCATCAATCTCGGCTAAATTTGGTTCTAGCTCTAAGGTCTTTTGGCGGGAAAGGCGACGCCAGCGGGGTATGCCCTTACCCTTTGCCAGGAAATCATACAGGTATAAACCAAACGGCAGGGAGAATCGGTAGAAAGGCTCGCTGCGAAGTGCCGGGATGACGAACTGGAGTCTGTGCACTAAATGAGGGGCGATTTTAAAAATGATTTCTCGTTCCCGCAGGTCTTGACGTACCAGCTTTAATTGCATGGTACGCAGGTAGCGCAGTCCTCCATGAATAAGCCGGGTAGAGCGGGAAGTGGTACCATGGGCAAAGCCCTCTTTCTCCACCAGCAATGTGTGAAGGCCGCGGAGGGCGGCATCACGGGCAATACCTGCCCCGACAATACCCCCACCGACCACAATCAAATCGAAGTTCTCTCCCTTAAGCTGGTTAAAGTCTCTTTTCATGCTAGGTTTCCCCCCATTTTAATCTACGCCCCATCTGTGGGCACATTCTACGGCACGCTTCCAACAACTATAGAGGGTCTCACGCTTTTCTGTATCCATATTTGGCTCATAGATATCAGTAGCATGCCATCTTCGGGTTACCTCGTCAGTATCTCGCCAAATACCAACTGCCAGCCCTGCCAGGTAGGCGGCTCCCAGGGCAGTGGTCTCAGCTACTGCCGTCCGCTGTATAGGAATCCCCAGAATATCGGCCTGGAACTGCATCAGGAACGAGTTGGCGGTACCCCCACCGTCCACCCGGAGCAGCGGGATGTGAAGGTCGGCCTCGGCCTCCATAGCTTCCACAACGTCCCGGGTCTGATAGGCTATGGCCTCAAGGGTGGCCCTCACCAGATGCTCTCTGGTGGTGCCCCTGGTGAGCCCTACAATGGTGCCCCTGGCGTACATATCCCAGTAAGGGGCGCCAAGACCGACAAGGGCCGGGACGAAGTAAACCCCACCGTTGTCAGCAACAGAGCGGGCCATGTCCTCACTCTCAGCGGCGTTCGTGATAACTCTCAGGCCATCCCGGAGCCACTGTACCGCAGCGCCTGTGATAAAGATACTCCCCTCCAGGGCATAGCTTACTCTATCGTTCAGCCCCCAGGCTACGGTGGTAATCAGACCTTTCTGGGAGGGGACCGGGCTGTCACCAGTGTTTAGCAGAACGAAGGAGCCTGTCCCGTAGGTATTCTTGGCCATACCAGGGTCATAGCAGGCCTGGCCGAAGAGGGCCGCCTGCTGGTCGCCAGCTATAGCCCCTATGGGCACCTGGGAATCACCGAGAAGACCGGGGGCGGTCTCGCCGTAGACCTTACTGGAGGGCATGACCTGCGGGAGAACAGCTTCGGGTATTTCCAGGGTGGCAAGGAGTTCTCTGTCCCATTGGAGAGTGTTTATATTGAACAACATGGTACGGCAGGCATTGGTGTAATCGGTGACATGGACCTTACCGCCGGTCAGGTTCCAGATAAGCCAGCTATCTACCGTCCCGAAGAGGAGGTCACCCTGTTGGGCGCGGTGTTGCCCCTGCGGTATGTGGTCTAAAATCCAGCGGAGCTTGGTAGCGGAAAAGTAGGCATCGATGATTAGTCCTGTCTTCTCCTTGATAGACTGGCCCAGGCCCTGTTGCTTCAGCTCTTCGCACATTGAAGCGGTACGCCGGCATTGCCATACGATAGCGTTGCTCACCGGCTCTCCGGTATGACGGTCCCATACTATGGTTGTCTCCCTTTGGCCGGTAATACCTATTCCCTTCACCTGGGAGAGGGATATTCCTGCCTTCTGTACAGCCTCCCGGGCCACTGCGAGTGAAGTCTGGAAAAGCTCGTCAGGGGACTGCTCAACCCAACCCGGTTCGGGGTATATCTGCTGTATTTCCCTGTAGGCCTTGGAGACCACCTGCCCTTCCCCGTCAACGAGCAGAGCGGTGCTTCCTGTGGTTCCCTCGTCTATAGCCAGGATGTAGCTTTTACTCGGCATAGAGATTGTTCCATTAACTAGCTACGCGCACTTCTGACTTTAGCATGGGGAGAAACAGCCGTCAACTATCAGGAAGTAGCAGTCCGGGTATTGCCTATGCTAAGATTGCTTGATAAGGGTTGAACATGAGCCACACGACAGCAGTGGTATTAAGCTTCCGCAATTGGTTTTATAAAAAAAGAGATACTGATGAAAAAGGAATCAGACTTCAGAATGCTGGAGGGAGTTAAACCAGGCGCTGAGCTTGACTCTCGGTTCCCGGAATTTTTTCAGGAATCCATTCCCCAAGGTGTACGGGTTCTGACTGAATTATTCGCGGGCGCGTCCCGATGCCAGAGTCATCCATCAAATATTTAATAAGGCACATGTGACCGGCGGCTATACACGGTATCAAGCTGATGGCACCGTAATATCAAAAACACGTGGCGTGGGTATCGTCACCAAGGTCAATAACCGGTGGGGGATGGCGGGTGGATTCGGTGCGGTAATCGTATACGATGCCAGTAACGATGAACGTGGATAGCATGGACACACAGGTCAGCACTATCATGGCGCGGCACGTAGGAGCAAAATATGACTATTAAAGTAACAAGTCCAGAAGAGGTTGGTCTTTCAGGTGAACGTCTGTCCCGGATAGAGGGCCATTTACAGAATCGGTACCTTTTACCTAAAAAAATCGCTGGTGCTCTTACTCTGGTTGCTCGTCGGGGTAGAGTGGCTTATTTGTCACCAGTGGGTATGATGGACGCGGAACGCCAAAAGCCGATGGCAGAAGATACCATCTTCCGTATTTATTCCATGACCAAGCCCATTGCTACGGTCGCCCTGATGATGCTCTACGAGCATGGCCACTTCCAGCTCGGAGACCAGGTCTATAAATACATACCCGAGTGGAGAAACCTAAAGGTCTACGTTTCCGGAGAATACCCGGATTTCGTGACAAAATCACCGGAGCGTGACATGACTATTCGGGACCTTTTAACGCATACTTCAGGTCTCGCTTATGGTGCTTCTGCGGAGGTAGGAACGCCGGTAAGTGCAGCCTATAATAAACTGAAGGTATTTGACCTTCGCAGGGGGACGCTTAAGGAGATGGTGCAGAAGGTAGCCGAGCTTCCTCTGGAGTTTTCACCGGGTACCAGGTGGAACTATAGTATTTCAACCGATGTGTGTGGCTATCTGGTGGAAGTGATGTCGGGAATGAGCTTTGACGAATACCTGAAGAAGCATATTTTTGAGCCACTGGGTATGGTGGATACCGATTTTCATGTGCCGCCAGAAAAGGCAGGCCGCTTTGCTGCCAATTACAATCGTGATGCTAATAAAAAACTGCAGCTAATTGATGACCCGGCTAATAGTGCATACCTTACACCTCCCGCCTGTTTTTCCGGCGGTGGCGGGCTTGTTTCAACTGTGGCCGATTATTACCGGTTCTGCCAGATGCTTTTGAACGGAGGCGAGCTTGACGGCGTTCGTCTTCTGGGACCAAAGACGATTGAATATATGACAAAAAACCACCTGCCGGGCAACCAGGACCTGACTGACCTCAGCATCAGCGCTTTCAGTGAGACGGCCAATGAGGGCGTCGGCTTCGGGCTTGGTTTTGCTGTTGTCGTTGACCTGATAAAGACTCAGCAATTGGGTTCAGTTGGTGAGTACTACTGGGGAGGGGCAGCCAGCACTATCTTCTGGATAGACCCGGTTCAGGAGCTTGTTGTAATATTCTTGACGCAGCTGATGCCGTCAAATACTTTTAATTTCCGGGGTCAATTGAAGTCTATAATTTATCCTGCAATAATAGATTGAAGTACTACGCGAGAGCAGACAGACATCTACCATCTCATGCATAGGCGGTCTCAATCAGCCAGGCTGGTTCTATAGAGCGGTAGTGTTGAAGAAAGCGGATGATTGATTAAAAAGCCAAGATTCCCCAAGATATTCTTCGGCTGGTGGACAGTACTCACCGGTGGAATATTAGCGCTATGGGGATATGGTTTTCAGTCGTATGGGTTCTCCGCTCTATTCAAGCCAATGTCCGAGGAGCTTGGCTTCAACCGCGCCGTGACCTCCGTAGCTGCCAGCATCGGGCGTTTTGAGGGAGGCTTCGAGGCACCGATAACCGGTTGGGTTACCGACCGTTTTGGTCCGCGCTGGATTGTACTCACTGGCATATGTTGCATGAGCATCGGTCTGATATCGATGCGATACATGCAATCCCTCTGGGCTTATTACCTTCTCTGGGGAGTGTTATTGGGCACGGGTGCCAATATCGCCCTGTCTCTGCCGATGGACACGGCGATATCAAACTGGTTTGTCAAAAGACGGGGACTCGCTATCAGCATCAAGTGGGTCTTCTCAGGACTCTCCGGCGTGGCCATTCTTCCGCTCGTCTCCTGGCTGATTCAGGTCAAGGGATGGCGTGATACGGTGTTTATTGGGGGGGTGGTGATGGCAGCAGTCGGCCTGCCTCTTGCCTGGTTCTTTCTCAAGCAGCACCGCCCAGAGTACTACGGCCTTCTGCCCGACGGAGCAACTCGTGAGGACTCTCAGACCGACATGATAACCAGGGGAATCGAGTATGCTGCTGAAGTCCACGAGGTAGAGTTCACCGTCCGGCAGGCGATGCGGACCCGTGTCTACTGGCTCTTGATTGTCGCTCAGGCTGTCACCAGTCTGGTTGCGCCCGTAATGAGCATTCACTGCATCCCGTTCCTGACCGACCGTGGTATTGATGAGGTCAGGGCAGCAGGGATGATGTCAATCTGGGTTGCCGCCAGCTTACCCTCCCGCTTCATATTCGGCAATATAGCGGACAGGATAAGTATCAAGAACCTTCACTTTATCCTTGTAGGGGCATATCTTTTACAGGCGCTCGGTGTATTTATCTATCTTCAGAGCGGGACTACCACCTCAATATATATCTGGTTTATTCTATATGGTCTGGGACAGGGAGCACCGATGACGGTCAATCCATTGATGAGGGCCCGGTACTTCGGGCGAAAGAGCTTCGGCTCAATAGCGGGCTTCTCCCGCGCGTTTATCACGCCGGTTGGTGTGCTCGGCCCAATCTATGCCGGTTGGATATTTGACACGACAGGTAGCTACGAGACGGCCTTTGTACAGTTCGCTATTGCCCTTGCAGTCTCCGGTGTTATCGCCATCTTTCTGTTTCCTCCGAAACCACCATCGCAAATTGGCGAAGTCGGTAAAATCGTGTAAGTTTGTCAATTGCTATCGGATTTACTTGGGAGAAATGTTCTGGTCGAAGCACGTTTTGCAGGTTGTGCCTTTTGTCAAGATAGAGTCCTGGAACACGAGTTATATTACGCATATCCTGACCCTGTAGCACGGGCATTACAGTAAAAGAGTCTTAGGGTATGTTAAAGAGACGGCACCGGCTTCCCCCTCCCTTAGCACGGCTTATCAGAGGAAAACTCTGATGCGGAGTGTAGAGGCCGGTAGGCAAAATTCAGGTTACGAAGCGGCAATTTGTGACCTTGTTTTTGCCGCTTCGCTCTGGTACTATTAATAGGACATGTAAAGACGGAAAGGAGTTATGAAGGATGAATCTATCACGGCCAAACTCAGATGATGCGACCAGGACAGCGAACCGTTCGCGAAGCGTAGTTCCAATGAGCGGTCTTTGCTCCCGCTGCATTGATACCTGCACCGGCAACTGTGAGGTATTCAAGGCCTCTTTTCGCGGTCGGGAGCTTATTTATCCCGGGCCTTTCGGCGAGATAACTGCCGGTGGTGATAAGGACTATCCTGTCGACTACTCACATCTCAATATTCAGGGGTACGCTTTAGGCGCCAAAGGACTTCCCGAGGGCATCGAAGCCGGTCCTGACACGGCCATATTCCCCACGGTAAATACTGAGACCGAATATGGCTGGGACAAGAAAGTGAAGATGAGGATGCCGATATTTACCGGCGCCCTGGGTTCGACCGAGATTGCCCGTAAGAACTGGGAACACTTCGCTGTGGGTGCGGCTATCAGCGGTATTACGCTGGTGTGTGGAGAGAATGTCTGCGGAATCGACCCGCAACTGGAGCGTGACTCCAATGGCAAGGTTGTGGGTGCACCGGACATGGACCGCAGGATTGAGATATACCGCCGTTACCATCAGGGATATGGCGAAATTTTAGTACAGATGAATGTGGAGGATACCAGGCTGGGTGTGGCCGAGTATGTCAGCAGGAAGCACGGCCTGGATACCATTGAACTGAAGTGGGGACAGGGTGCCAAGAGCATCGGTGGAGAAATCAAGGTAAGCAGCCTGGAGCGTGCCCTGGAACTCCAGAGCCGGGGTTACATCGTTACTCCCGACCCTTTAAATCCGGTGAATCAGGCAGCCTTTCAAGATGGGGCTATTAAGGAATTCGAACGACATAGTCGTCTGGGCTTTGTTGATGAAGAAAGCTTCTATGCGGAAGTCCAGCGTCTGAGAGACCTTGGTTTCAAACGTATCACCTTAAAGACCGGTGCCTATAGTCTGCGTGAACTGGCCATGGCAATCAAGTGGGGCTCCAAGGCGAAAATTGACCTGCTCACCATAGATGGTGCTCCCGGCGGAACCGGCATGAGTCCGTGGCGCATGATGCAAGAGTGGGGTATGCCCAGTCTATACCTGCACTCAGCCGCATATGAGTTCTGCAAGAAGCTGGCGGACAAAGGTGAGCGGCCTCCTGATATCGCCTTTGCCGGTGCCTTCAGTAGCGAGGATGGAGTATTCAAGGCGCTTGCGCTGGGTGCTCCGTTTGTCAAGGCGGTTTGCATGGGCAGGGCACTGATGATTCCAGGATTTGTTGGTAGAAATATAGCTGGATGGCTGGAAGAGGGCAAGCTACCCAATACCGTGGGGCAGTTCGGGTCAACTGTAGAAGAGATATTCGTTAACTACGAAGATGTCAAGGACATCGTTGGCTCAGAAGAGATAAAGAATATACCGCTAGGAGCAATAGGAATCTACAGCTACTCTGAGAAGATTCGGGTGGGGCTTCAACAGCTAATGGCCGGTTCCAGGAATTTCAGCGTGCCAGCAATCTCCCGGAGGGACCTGATGTCATTAACAGAGGAGTGTACCAGGGTTACTGGAATACCCTATCTGATGGATGCCTACCGTGAGGAGGCGATGGAGGTCCTCGGATAGCAGAGGTAATTTAGACGGTTTGTTCAGTTACATTCGATGGAGATAGAGGGGGCCTATGGTTGAAATAGATAAGGGGCTCGTGAGGGACATCCTGTCTCACCATGAAGGCGAGGGAAGTGCCCTGATTCCGCTCCTACTCGAGGTCCAGGCGCAATTCAGCTATCTGCCTGAGGAAGCAATACGGCTGATTGCCGGTTTTCTTGATATAACGGAAGGTGAGATATATTCGGTATCGTCTTTCTATTCTCAGTTCCGGTTGACACCAATCGGACGACAGCGTGTCACAGTGTGCCGGGGCACTGCCTGTCATGTCCGCGGGGCTTCGCGGATTCTCAGTGAGATTTCGGAGGAAATCGGCCTTGCGGAAGGTGAGACCAGTGATGACCTGGAGTATACTCTGGAGAGCGTCGCCTGCATCGGCTGTTGTGCCCTGGCGCCCTGTATTAAGGTCAATGATAATGTCCACGGTGAGATGACGGCACAAAAGGTGGCAGAACTGTTTGTGGCTAAGGGTAATTGACCCATAGTCCGCTGCCTTGTCAGGCGCTGTCTCGCTCTGGCACCAGGCTTCGCAGAAACCAATAACCCACGGTGAATGGTCCGAGTCTGTCGTTGAATGGACGTATTAAGGGCAGGTAGAGACCCGAGGCTCGACCTGCCGTTATTCAATGACCTGCTCCAGTATCAGCTCTTTAATCTCCTCGTCCGACATGCCGAGGATTTCCGTCAAAGCGCTCTCATTGTGCTCGCCCATGAGGGGGGCGCGCTCGACCTCGACCGGGCACTTGGAAAATTCGTATGCAGGCGCCACGCCATGGTATCTACCAATCTCGGGGTGGTTGAGCTCATGGTAAACGTGGCGGTGTTTAAGCTGCAGGTCATGCTCTACGAGGTCTTCGCCGGTCGCAACGATACCGGCGGGTACACCGGCTGCCTGTAATGTGCTCATCGCTTCTTCCGGGGTACGGTTGACCGTCCAGGCCGCTATCAGTCTGTCCAGCTCTTCTTCGTTCTCTTTTCTACCATGTAACGTGCTGAACCTTGGGTCGGTGGTCCATTCTGGATTACCGATGGCCTTACAGAAGCTCTGCCATTCCTTGTCCGTGTACACGGCAATGACACACCACCGGTCTTCCCACTGGCAGCGATAGACGTTGTGGGGGACGGTGTAGGGGGAGCGGTGCTTTACATCCCATTCGTACTCCTGCAACTCCCGGCCGGTATACAGTCTCTTTACGGGTACGGGTTCGTCGGCTTCCTGCAGTCTTTTTACTACATCGTCGGGATGGAGGTTAATTGTCCACTCTTCGATGCGCCTGTCAAGTTCCTCTTCGTTCTCTCTCCTTGCTCGGAGGGTGTTAAAATGGTCGTCTTTGGTCCAGGCTGGGTCGCCAAGGATCTTGCAGAAGCTCTCCCATTCTTCATCGGTATAGACGCCGATAGCGCACCATCTATCTGTGTGGCGGTCGCGGCAGGGATAGGCATTATGCGGAGCGGCGTATTCCGACTGATTGCCTATTCTGGAGGCTACCCGATTGTTGACCACGTTGTCCAGAATGAGGGGTGATAGCAGGTGGACCCCGGCCTCATACTGTGAAAGGTCTATGTACTGTCCCTTGCCGGTACGGCGTCGGTAATCGAGGGCTGCCAGGATTGCCATAACACTGAAACGTGGCGCAATTATGTCCGTGTAAGCCCCGACGCCTGCCGGTTCACGGTCAGGCCAGCCCGTGATGGTGCATAAACCTACCAGATTGACCAGCTGCGTACCGAATCCAGGGTGTTTTGAGTGTGGGCCGGTCTGTCCCTGCATACAGGAGCTCAGCATTATTATATCTGGCTTAATCTTGACAAGTTCCTCATAGCCCAGCCCCATCCTTTTTAGTACCCCTCCGGCAAAGTTCTCGACGACGACGTCGGCCCAGTTGACGAGCCGCTTGGCAATTTCTATTCCCCTGGGGTTGGCCAGGTTGAGGGCAATACTCCGCTTACTGGTGTTCCATATGCCGAAACTTCCGCCCCGGTTGTACCAGGGGTTAAACGGTTCGGGGTAGTCATCTTTGTAGGGGCCAAATTGGCGGAAGATTTCGGGGTGACTCCGGCTCTCTATCTTAAGCACATCGGCCCCACAGTTAGCCATCATCCGGGTTATGAATGTTCCCGCAATGACTATGGTGAAGTCCAGGACCTTTATTCCCTCAAGTAATCTCTGCTGCATCTTTCTATCCTCTTTCTAAGCGGCTTGTGTTAGATAATGCCTGCCTGCTTTAGCTTTGAGAGTTCTTCGGCTGGAATGCCCAGCTCTTCTTCGTAGATTTCCTGGTTGTGTTCCCCGATGAGTGGAGCACGGCGCGATATTTTAATAGGTGTTTCTGAGAGCTTGGCGAAGGGGCCGGGATAAGTGATTGTGGTGCCTAACTCGGGGTGTTCCAGGTTTACCCAGTACTCCCTGGCGTTGAGCTGCGCGCTCTCTAGCAAGTCCGCCGTATCGAACTGGGGATAAAACAGGATGCGGTGCTGGACGGCTCCTTCCAGCAATTCCAGCTTGGTGTGTGACAGGAAGAACTTGGCGGTGGGTTCCTCGAGGCGGTCCATTATTTCCTGGGTGACGTCAGCGTAATCGAACTCTTCCCAGTCAAATTCCTTGAGGAAATCGGTAGCCATACCCTCGCTATCCAACCAGTTAACGAATGCCACGTTGGTGGCTGCCCTGAACGTGCCGGGCATATATACCCAGGTGACCAGTCCATCCTTACAGGGCCAGGTGCGTGTAATCTGCACGCCGGGATTACGCATTCCCCCTCGCGGCTGAAAGCGTTGTCGCAGGTCCCAGCCGACCTCACCTGACTGCACCAGGGCGGTCTGTATTGATATATCGACAAACTGACCTTCTCCAGTCATCTGCCGGTAATAAAGGGCCATCATAGCGGATAAACCAACATCGAGAGCCGCCTGGATATACGCCTGGGAGTGATGGCTCATCCGTAGCGGCGGTCGGTCGGCATCGCCAATGGAGAACATCCGTCCGCCCATTGCCCAGAGCACGATATCGGGGGCCTTGAGGTCCCGATATGGCCCTGTCTGTCCGAAAGGGGTGACGGCAATCATGATAATACCGGGCTTAACCTTTTCCAGGTCGGAGTATCCCAGGCCGAGGCTGTCCATGTACCCCGGCGGGAAAGACTCAATTACAAAATCAGCACTCTTGACCAGTTTTTTGAAGAGCTCTTGTCCTTCAGGTTTCTCAATGTCAAGGGTGATACCTCTCTTGCTGGTATTAAAAGCAAACCAGTTTAAGCTTTTTTCCGGGTCGACCTCATCATGATAAAAAGGCCCGAGGTTCCGGGAGGGGTCACCTCCGGGTTTTTCTACCTTAATAACGTCGGCACCTAGGTCACCAAGTAACTTGCCGCCAAGCTGGCCTTTTTCGTCGGTCAGGTCCAGGACACGGTAGGGGCTGAGCATAGCGTCGGTCTTTTCTGTATCTGCCATAATCTTCTCAATGCTCCAATCCAGTTATACTTGACATAAATATGAAACAAGTGGGGTTGTCTTTAGCTCCAAAATTCTACCTGTCATTATCGCTTTTACGAGTATTATTTGTCAACGGAAGCTGTGTAGGGTGGCGTTGTGTCCCATTCCGCCGTACATTAGGTGAGGTCTTTTTGATGCTTGGGCTGCTTGTGTGAAGTCACACATGACAAGCTGCTCTCACTCTGGTAAACTACGTGGCAGTATTTCCGTAGAGACAATTTCTCCAGCAAGGCAGGAAACGGGTTGCAGCTATCGCCTAAAAAGAAAGTTCTCCTTTTTGTGGCTATTGTCTTTCCGTTGACCTGGCTGATAGACCTGGTCAACTGGTTGCTGGGCGGTACCGATAACCTGATTATGTTCACGGTGCTGATGGTGGTGGCCATGTTCGTTCCGGCTATCGTGGCGGCTATTATTATGCAGTGGGTGACCAGGGAGAAACTGCGTGATGCCGGTGTGAAATGGGGGAAGAAACGCTATATCCTTAAGGCCTATCTGCTGATGCTGGTGATTGCGCTGGTGACCTACGGCCTGACGCTGGCAGTAGGCTGGGGTCGGATTGATAGCAATGCGTCCACGGTAAAAGAGTTTCTTGACACCCTAGGGGTAACGGCTGATATACCGTCGGCGGTACTCCTCGGAGTAGTCGGTTTCACAGCGTTGTTCACTGGAGTAATCGTAAATAGCACCTACGCCTTCGGGGAGGAATTTGGCTGGCGAGGTTTCCTCCTGCCCAATCTCCTTTATCTGGGCAAGCTGAAGGCCTGTCTCATATCCGGGGCAATATGGGGGGTGTGGCATACCCCCCTTATTCTGATGGGCCATCTCTATCCAGACTATCCGGTCCTGGGTATTCTTATGATAACGGTAATGTGTATCCTGCTTGGTATTATTTTTGGCTGGCTCAGGCTTGCTTCGGATAGTCTTATACCTGTCATCGTGGCCCACGCCGCCCTCAATGCCCAGATGTTAGCCTATTTCCCGTCATTCCTCGTGACCGATGTTAATCCTGTCCTCGGGGGTGGAACGGGTATAATCGGGTTAGGTGTTATGGGTGTGGTAGCGCTCTGGCTCGTACTTACCCGTAGAATTAGATAGGCGCATAAAATATCGGTATCTGTCTCTGGGGCCGCTTTTTTGCGCTCCTGAAATAACCGCTGTCTCTGCTCTATTTGGTCTGGCACTAACTATGACCAAAGTACCTGCTACTTGGTATACCAAATCCCTATTGTACGCTGTCGGCATAGAACTTATAGTGAAATTAGGATGAAGAGACAGACAACAGCGTCACCAGTATCAGAAGTAGAACTCAGCGTGGTGGCTCGGCCACCAGAGGCGGAGACGGGTGTTGAAGAGCAGGCTGAGTTCGTTCCGGCACGGGAGCAGAGCGTTTCGCGAAAGAGGCGAGAGGTAAAACCACTGCCTCTGGTCCTGTCAGTACTGGGACTGGCCCTGTTGCTGCTGATTCCTGTTCTCTTGCTTCTGCAAAGGTTGCAGTCCTGAACCTCTGACCGTTGTAGTTGTGAGCCTCTATTCTCCACTACTGAGTGGTGTGCACTGTAATATGCTTGCCATGGTGCTGCACATACAGGCGGCACATGGAATTACTACCGGATTGCTGCGGAGCGCAAACCAATATCTAACTTGGCAGCTTTAAGATAACCAGTAGGTGTGGTGCTGCAGCGTGGCAGGTGTGCCAAGCCGGAGGGGGCCGTAGACTATGGGAAGGTACCTTTGTATTGCCGGGGCATCCCGGGGAGGCCTGGAGACGGAGTCTGGGCGAAAGATTATCCGCATACCGTTGGCCTTGATACGCGCCGGATACAAGCTCGACTCTCTCATTCCTGATAGGGCAATGGGTATTACCGACGGTCTGAAAGACCATGGTATAGGCCCGGAACTACGTTACCTGAAACAGGAAGACCTTAAACATCTCATCGAGGCACCGGATGCTCTGGAGATTGCCATTGTTCGTGATGGCAGGGAAGAGATGTGGATATACGTAGAGTGACCGGTGTGTGTTTTATCTACTGCTGTAACACTCAGTGTAACAATCACATGGAAAGTCCCATCCGGTAGCCGTCGTTGATAGCCTCTCGGATACGCTGTGGGCTGGCGGCATCACCGATGCAGTACACCTCAGGCACCCTGCCTTCGAGAGTCTGGTATAGTGCGTTGTTTGGCTGGTAACCAACAGCCAGGACAATCGAATCAGCCGGAATCTCCTCTTTCTTTTCCTCTGTGGTGATAACCACGCCGTTTTCTGTTATTTCCTCACAAGTGGTGCTAGTTATCATCACCACCTGTTTGGCCCGCAGCCCGTCGAGGAGCCGACGCCTTACCATCGGTGACATATCGTTAGCCATCCGCTTTAGCATTTCGACAATAGTCACGTGTTTGCCTTTCTCTGCCAGGAAGTGTCCCGTCTCGCAGCCGACCATGCCGCCGCCGATAATGACCACGTTCTGCCCGACCTCTCTGCCTGAGAGAACATCCTGAGCGGTAACTACGTTTGGGCTGTTCACCCCCGGCATCTCGGGTATTATCGGGATACCGCCGACAGCAATAACTACGGCATCTGGCTTATCTTTCGTAATCACTTCGGGAGTCGCTTCGACGTTCGTCCGGACATCGGCACCAGCCCTGGTCAATTGGTCTGACATATATTCTATCAGGGGGGCAATTTCCTCCTTGTGTGGTGGCAGGGCGGCTGCAATTAGCTGACCTCCCAGTCTGGGGGCCTTCTCATATAGTGTCACCCGGTGGCCTCTCAGAGCGGCTACCCTGGCGGCCTCCATCCCGGCCGGGCCGCCGCCAACGACAACAACCTTCTTGACCCTGTCCGCAGGCTGAATCCGGTACTCCCTTTCCCGGCCCGTTGCAGCATTCACGGCGCAAGCGGTACCCCGTCCTTCGGTGACGGGGCGTTCAATGCAGTCCATGCAGTTGATACAGGGGATGATTTCATCCAGTCGGCCGGTGGCCGTCTTATTGGGGAGCTCAGGGTCGGCCAGGAGGCGCCGGCCAATCGCGACGAAATCGGCTTTGCCTTCTTCCAGTATCTGCTCTCCGAGTTCAGCGTCAAGCCTGCCGACGGCGATGACAGGGACGCTGGTGACCTTCTTTACCTCCTCAGCTAGGGGTATTTGATATCCCGGAATATCACAAATCGGGGCACGGATTGCGAAGGAAAAGGCCCCGTAGGCAGAGACATGGATGGCATCAGCTCCGGCTTCGACAAACATCGGGACAGTCTGCTTCGTTTGCTCAATGGTAAGGCCGTCTTCAAAACCGAATTCCTGGCCGTTGATTCGAGGCCAGACCGGGAAATCAGGCCCGACTGTCTCCCTGATGGCCCGGATAATCTCAATCATGAATCTTGCCCGGTTCTCCACCGTACCGCCGTATTTATCGGTGCGCTGGTTGGTTGACGGAGAGAGGAACGAGGCGACCAGGTACTGGTGGGCACCATGTACTTCTACCCCGTCGAGATCAGCATCCTTCGCTCGACCGGCGGCGGCAGCAAACCACTGTACTCTCTGGCTGATTTCATCGGGGGTCAGCTCGTGGGGAGGGGTGCCGGAGACACCCATAACACGGGCGGGCACCGTAACCGCAGATGGGCCTACCTGCACACGTTCCCCATTTCTTAGTTCCCAACTGGAATGCTGCAGTTGCACGGCGATCCTGGCACCATGCCGGTGGACTACCTCAGCCAGGTCTCTAAAGCCGGGGATATAACTATCGTCGCCGAGAGTCAGCTGGTAGCCGGAGACGTTACACTCA
Organism: uncultured Dehalococcoidales bacterium; assembly: GCA_964611805.1. Classification (GTDB taxonomy): domain Bacteria; phylum Chloroflexota; class Dehalococcoidia; order Dehalococcoidales; family Fen-1064; genus W589. Next base: position 18,314 of record CAZTBG010000038.1, read on the forward strand.
AGGGATGGTGCCGTTACCTCAATAATAATCAGGCCGACTCCTCCCCTAGCCCTGGCTTCGAGGTAATCGGTGAATCTCTGGCTGACATAGCCCCCTTTGTCGTGATAACCGGTACCCATAGGCGGCATCACAATTCGGTTCTTCACCTGCATGTGCCCTATCTGCCCCGGCTCAAAGAGTCTCTTGAAATCTCCGCTCATTATCAATACCCCTTTTCCTTTATCTGGCGGCAAGCATGTTTTTAACTGCTCACCTTACGGTACAGGATGACGTTTTTATAGTCAACCATGACGTCAAAGCTGGTCCGAATAATATCCAGGTATTTGCTGTAGGCTGCCTCCTCTCCATTGATTGTCTCGATAGTGATGCGACGTACCGGCTGGAACTGCCGTGTCAGCAGGTGTCGCAGGAAGCCCAGGTACTCAGGCAGGCGGGGGTCGTCGGGGGGTGTGTTAAACGTCAGGGCCCGGCCGTTCCGCCGTGAGACCACGACCAGCCGGTTGCCCCGGTAAACCAGGTGTGTGCCGGCAATGCGTTTCGGTAATGGCCCCTTAGTTGCCTCGAGTTGAACTCCACAGAGTGAAGCCGGGTCGGTGGCATTGACCCAGTAGACCGCATCTTCTGGCAGTTTCCGCTGTAATATGTGGAATGCCTGGTGTGAGATGAACTGAGGCCCGGGGATGCCATGAAAGAAGTAGCCGGCCAGCACCTCTCCTGACAGTTCCATCAGCCGCAGTGCCCGAAAGATGTTCGACCAGCGAAACTGGGGAGATTCCCTCTCCAGCAACTCCCGGAAGAGGATACCGTAGCGGTCCAGCAATAGTCTTGCCCGGTCTTTTTTCCTTTCTTCGGCTTCAATGATGTCCTCAGCCGGCTTGGGGGTGGGAAGCTGGAACCAGTTGCCGGCAAAAGGAATTGAGCCCTTCCACCGGGAGAAGCTGGCACGACTGGCAAGCCGACGGCGGCCTCGAATGTGAGGGGTCGTTTTTGTGGTGGTTGTTTTCGGCACTTTGTACCGGTTCTCGATACCCTTTCGGAGCGCGGCGAAGGTATCGTTGGTGACCTTCCCCTGCCATACGTCTGCCCAGAGTCGGTCGGATAACCTGTCCGACCGGTACTTCGATATGTCCATTAAAGTGGCGAAGTCGTACCGCCCGATAGCATGGGGGAAAAGTTCTTCGAAAATCGTTTCCTCGTCTGGCTGAGTGCCACCGTCGGATTCCTCGGCATCCACCTGCATCAGGTCGAGGTCGGGTTCGAAGCAGAAGGCGACACGACGGTTCCCACTGCCGACCCACCGCAGGTCACCCTCCTGCATTATGGTGTCGAGCCAGGAGGCGGAATAGGGGTGTAAACGTGCCGGGAGAACCTCTGTCTCCCACATTTCCGCCGGTACCGGCAGGCAGAGCAGTTGCTCGATATGGTGGAATAGTCCTTCGATACTATCTTCGGGATGTGTCACACCCTGATAGTGCGCCAGAAATAGCGGCAACCACTCTACATCGACCGGCTCAAAGACCGGCACGGCACTGGCCCGCATCAGCCTGAGCAGCACCTCGAAGTTCTCGCTGTCACAGACCTCGTCATCGGTGCCGCCTGTTATTAATTGGCCCATGATGACCTTCTGGGAGTCAATCAGGTCTTCCAGGGCCAGTGACAGGCGCTGCTCTTCAATCCCGAGCGTGGTGCGGATGGACTCAAATCTCGTCGGGCCGTAGAACTGCAACCACTCACCCAGCACCGACGTTAACACCTCATCACGGTCATCTTCGGGGGCTTCCAAACTGTGATGTGGTACTGGCATGTCAGGGAGCAACGGTTCAGTTGGTACCTCTTCCGTTCCGTAGAGACCGCAGGTCACTCTGGACAGCATCTCCAGGGCGACTATCAGCGGTCCGGATGCCTCCGGTGGAGAAATGCGTACCAGCCTGTCCACTATGGATTCCAGCAGTGAATCAATCTCGATATCATGGTCATTTTGTATTGCCTGTAGAAGGCGTTCCCACTCCGCGGCCGGAATGAGCAATCGTTCCTTGACCCAGTCTACCAGGTCGCGGGGGGCCTCCGGCGAGTACCCCGGGGCCAGGCGCTGTCGTTTCAGCTCGAACTGCCTGATGATGTCAGGTGCAATCTGGGGACGGAGGCCCGGGGTAAAGACAACATGCTCGAGCAGGTCACCACGCAGCTTTGACGTCGTTCCTGTGGCCGGTTCGTCACCCATGTACATGTACTCGTTGGTCTGTTTCCAAGATATACTCTGTGCCATCGGGCTTGGGTGGCCGGTGTGTGCCTCGGACCAGCAAATTGCCCCGGACTCCAGTTCAGCCAGCACCTGTCGCAGGCTTTCCAGGTCAAATTCGTCCCGGAGACAGGTACGCCATGTCTCGAGCAGGATGGGGAAATCATCGTATTGCAGGACCGCGTCCAGCAGCTTCTGGGAGCGGAGCCGGCTCATCCAGAGCGGCATCCTCTCACTGACCCGGTTTCGCGTGAGGAGCAAAGAACGCCCGGCGCACTCACGGAACCTGGCACCGAAAAATCCGGAACCTTCGAGGCGCTTTCTTAATAGCTGCTCGACGTTGGCACTCGATACCAGTGATAGTACTTCATTGCCGCTGACCTCGTGGGGTAGTTGCAGCACGATGTGGTCATTGCTGGTATACACCTCCAGTCGGTGTCCAAAATGCTCTTCCCAGGCAGCATCCAGCGCCATAGCAAAGGGGCGGTTGACCCTTCCGCCCCAGGTCGTGTGCAGTATCAATTGATTGCCCGACACACCGCCTGGCCC